>JAFAUR010000967.1 GCA_019243205.1 Acidobacteriaceae bacterium
TGTCTGGTGATTGCCGTGACCGTCACTCGGACCACCGACAAAGACCGAGGTGACGACAAGAGGTCGTTCCACGCGGACGATGCGAACCACATCGTAAAGCACGCGATCATGCGTCCACTTACTGATCGACTCCGCCTTCGTCTTGGAGAAGCCGTAGTCGATGACAGGTGTCCAATACTGGTTGACGCCGTAATACTCGCCGGCTTTTAGCAGTTCCATCGTCCTGACGAGCCCCAGGGCATCGAAGAAGTCGGAGGACATGACGTTTGCGCCGCCTTCGCCCCGGTTTAAGGTCAACAGCGCGACCCGCGCACCCTGGCCGCGGGATTCGTAGGCCAGCATCCCCCCGTCCTCATCGTCTGGATGTGCAGTAACCATGATCAAACTGGCTCGAGTATGCAACTTCTGCAAACTTTGCCAGAGTGCGGCCGATCCCCGGTTGACTGCAATCTCTGACTCATGTGGGGTGGGCTCGATCGATGTGGCATAAGGCACCTGCCCGAACGAGCAGGTAGCAAGCAGCAAAATAGGAACTGTGAAAAGGGGCTTCACTCGTCTCCTGAATAGATCTGAACTTGAACCTAGAAATATAGCTTTAAAGCTAGCTGAATCTCACGCGGATCCGTAACGGTAGTGACCACTTTGCCGAACGATCCGAGTGAAGTCGGAGAATAGTTAGAATTAGGATTCGTAAAATTCGCATGGTTGAAGGAGTTGAAGAACTCGCCTCTGAGCTCAAGGTTGAATCGCTCGCCGATCGGAAAGTGTTTGAAAATACTCAAGTCCACATTCTCGAGGCCAGGCCCATGGAAAGAGCGAGGCGCACAGGTTCCGAAAGTCCCTGTGACCGGAACAGCGAAGGCGGCCGGATTGATAAAGAATCCCGGTGCGTTTCCGCCAGCGATTTGGGACGGATCCGTACTGGCTCCGGCGAAGGCGTTCCCGACACAACTTGCCCGGCTCGCGTGATTGCCTCCCGTTTGGCTCACATCGGCTGCGGTTACAGTGAACGGCGTGCCGGTCTGAAGAGTGATGATCGCATTCACCTGCCAACCGCCTACTAAACTGCTCGCCAGCCCTCCGTTGTTGAGGATCATGCCGCCTTTCCCGATCGGCAGGTTGTACGTGGCATTAGCGACGAAACGATGAGTTGTATCGAAAGGCGAAAAGCTTCGTTCCAGGCTGTAGTTATACGCATATTGCGGTGTCGATCCGCCGGTCAGGTTGTCCACGTAGTCAGAAAAGTTCTTGCTGAACGTATAGCTGATACCGTACGCAAGGCCTTGCGAGAACCGCTTGCGTAACGAGACGAGAAGGCCATTATAGTTAGTGTTCCCATCATTCGTCGAGTACTCCAGAAAAGCGTGAAGACTATTCGATGCGCTCGTTTGGTTCGTGTTCAGGTTTGCATACGGAAAGAAAACAATCGGCGCGCCCGAGGCAGTGTATCCCTCAATAATGGCCTGATTTGAATTACGCAGCCGGTTCTCCTTTCGTCCGAAATTTCCGACGTAGGCGACATCGAGAACCGTGCTTTCCGAGATCTGGTATTCGGGGCCGAAACTCGTCTGCTGCACGTAGGGCGTCCGCTGGTTTGGATCCTGCGCCCGAATCTGCAGTTTCGGAAGACTGACGAAAGCGGGCCCGAATTGCGCCACAGGGAATCCGTTTTGCAGTTGGAAGGCCGTCACATTACTTGGAAACGATTGTGAAATGGTCTGATCGATGAAGAATGGCGGATTCTCGCCTAGGACGCTTTCTGATCCGATGCGAACATCGTGTTGGTAGAAGATGCCGTAACCGCCGCGGAGAACCAGCTTCGCAAGCGGCGAATAAGTAAAGCCGACGCGAGGTGCGAAGTCGTTCTTGTCCGGATGGACCAGCGCGCGCTGATACCAGTCTCCGTTCGTAGCGGTAACAAAGCCGCCGCCATTTGCCGGCGTGAAATTGGCAAGTGCGTTCTGATGGTTCAGCAGTGGCGAGAACAACTCATACCGTAAGCCGTAATTCACGGTCAAATTCGGACGGGCCCGCCACGTATCCTGTGCAAAGAAACTGTTCGCGTTCTTGAAATTGTGGACAACTGTCGGAGATGTGAACGAGGCGCTGCTGATATCACCCAACAGAAAATCGGGGACACCAAAACCGGTGTTGCCCGTGTAAATTCCGGTCGCGCTCAGTTGTCCTTGCGGCGACTGCGCATCGAGAAAGTTGTCACTCTCATGTCGGAACTCGTATCCAAACATTAGGCTGTGATTGCCCTTCAGCCAGCTCAGAGTGTCGAGTAACTGCCAGACCTGGGCTATCTGGACCTGCGGCCGCCATGGTGCGGTCCCGAGCCGCTGCAGGCCGCTTATGTTGATCGGGGGAATTCCCGCGCTAAATGAATTTGTCGGTATCCCGTTCAGTCCGTACGATGCCGCCTGAGATGTCCCGAGCTGAAGGCCAACCGGATCGCTGTGAGCATTGTCTCGGCTGAACCCGCCTCGAAGCTGATTCACCATGGCGGACGAAAGCACCCGTGTCCACCCAAGAGCAACCGATTTCCCCCGAATGTCGTAATGCGTGGCGAAGTTACCGTTCCCGGCTACCGGATTACCTGTCCACGGCGGGTCCTGCCGGTCAACCGTGTAATCACTGAACCGTCCAAAGATCCGGTTCTTCTCATCGATCGAGTGGTCGGCGCGAATGTCATACGAATACGTGTTGTTTGGCACCGAGTAAACAAACTGGTAGTTCGGAGAGCCCGTCCAACTTTTCGGTGTGCCTTGTATCGCGACCGCCGATGGAATGTTCGGGTTCGGGTACAGGTTTAGCAGCTTGACTCCCGTCGGGTCGAGACAGGAGGCGGCTACCACGTTTCCAGAGATGCATGCTCCCTGCCCGGCTACTGGTGAGTTCGGAAGTGTATTCTTCAGCTCTGTGAAATTGCCGGTTTTCATCAAAGGTGTGGGGACAGCCGATTGCAACGTGGTCGCCTTACGGCTTATCAACCCTTGCGCGTCGACGAAGAAAAACGTCCTATCCTTCAGGACCGGTCCGCCCAGAGTACCGCCAAACACGTTTTGGCTAAAGTGCCCTCGCGGAACTCCATTCAGATTGTTGAAGAACGAATTCGCATCCAGGTCACTGTTGCGCAGGAACTCCCATATGTCGCCGTGGAACTGATTAGTGCCGCTCTTGATCGTCGCATTGATGATGGCGCCGGCCGATGTTCCGAATTCAGCCGAGTACGTCCTGGTCTGCACGCGGAACTCCTGGAGCGCATCCGGTGGAGGTTGAACGGTCTGCACTGATCCTTCCTGCAAGTTCGTGGAGCCGGAGTTGTTATCCACTCCATCGAGTGAAAAGTAGTTCTGCGTTTCCAGATTCCCGTTCGAACTGAACCGGTCCGGCGCCGTGTTGTTGGTATTCGTGAGATTCTTCTGAATACCAGCTTCCAGCAGCGCCAGGTCAGCATATCGGCGGCCATTCAGGGGCAGGTCTTGTATCTGGCGTGTCGTCACGACGCCCCCCAGGTTCGCTGTCTGCGTGTCCAGCAGAGGAGTAATCGCTTCCACTTGCACGGTCTGGTTGATGTTGCCTACCTGCAGGGTGAAATCGACCGAGGGCCGAGACTGAACATCTACCCGAATATTCGGCACTTCCTGTGAAGTGAATCCGCTCGCGCTTGCCTTGACCGAGTAATCGCCCGGCACCAACGCATTGAACTGGTATTCACCCGAACCGTTCGTAATCGTAGCAAGCGCAATATTAGTTGCTTTGTTCGTCGCAGTAACGGACGCGTTCGGCAGCAAAGCTCCGCTGGAATCGTGAACCGTGCCGACAATTGATCCGGTATCGATCTGTGCGAGCCCAGCTCCCGTGATCAGAAAGGCGGCTGCAAGCATTCGCTTGAAGATCAATGAAACTCGTCGATTTTTGAAAGCTTTCCTCATTGGGAACCCCCAAGTTCCGTGTCCAACCTGAACCAGACTTATGATATGCAGTAACACACTGATGCACACGTGTGCAAGAAATTATTGCGACCAGGACACTTATGTCCAGTGCGCTAGAAATCAATGACCCGCCATACCAGTCGTGCCGAGCGCACTTAGGCCCAGTGCTGTCTGGTCGGACATGTCTCCCAGGAGTTCCCGCCGACGGGACATTTCCTTCGCAGCGAGTGCCGGCAAGCCCAGCTTCTCGTACAAGAGGCCCAGGCGATAGTGGTTTTGCGGGGTTGGATCGAGCCGAACGCAGGTTTCGAGCTCGGTTCGCGCG
>JAFAUR010001003.1 GCA_019243205.1 Acidobacteriaceae bacterium
CTGGGGATGACGTTGATGATTTGATTCAAATTGCGCTCGCTCGCTCGCAGTGCGGCTTCGGCGAGCTTGATCTCCGTCACGTCCTGAACAGCGCAGCAGAATATGGGTCGACCCTCGATTTGCTCGATGAGGTGTGCCGTGCTGTGCACGTGCTTTACGACTCCAGGGGAGGTCACAATCCGGTATACGATGTCGAAATCTGTGTATGACGTGGCGCGCGCGATGTCGGCATCGACCGACGGCAGGTCCTCTGGGTGGATCCTGTCCCGAATCATCTGCAGGGTGACCCTAGTCCCGGGGTCGAACTCAAAGATGCGGACGGCCTCCTCGGAGAAGTTGAAGTCGTCCGCCAACAGATCCGATATGAAGCTGCCCGTCTTGCTCAGTCGCTGGGCTTCGCTCAGTTGAAAATAGGCTTGCTTGCGTTCTGCCTCCGCCCGTTTTCGGTCCTCGATGTCAAACGCGGCACAATACCATCGATCGATTTTTCCCTGCTCATTGAGGAGAGGATTGTAGCGGATCATGAACCAGCGATACCCACCGTCCTTGCCTAACACACGTTGCTCATTTTCGAACGGTACAGCGCGTGTGAGCGCCTGCCGGCGCTCATCGCGCAGCCTTTCCACATCTTCCGGGTGGAAAACACGAGCGCGATAATCCTCTTTCTGCACATCTTCCAGAGTGAGACCGGTGTAATCCAACACCCCTTGATTCACATACAACACTGATCCATCGGTGCGCAAGGCGTGGATAAGGGTGGGGATGGCATCGATCATTAAACTCAAATTGCGCTCACTCGACTGCAGAGCCTCTTCAGCCTTTTTCCGATCATCGATGTCTGTAAGGAGGAGATACCGGGCGGTTATCGTACCTTCGGCATTCCGCACTGGCAGTCCGCGAACTTGGAACCACCGGTAAACGCCATCAGCGCGCCGACAACGGTGCTCAATGTCGTAGATCGTTCCCGTTTCGATAGATTTTCTGCGGGCCTCGATCACGCGAGGAAGGTCGTCAGGATGAACGACATTGATAAGAGCCCAGTTCTTAAGCTCATCATTTGTTCTGCCGAAGTATTCCAAGGTCTGTCGATTGAGGAACTCGACCGCGCCGCCCGCAGCCATTGTGACCACGAGCCCCGGAATGTTGTCGACGATCTGTCGCCAGGACACCTCCTTTGCACGCTGTGCCTCCTCTCCTCGCTTGCGATCTTCGATATCTATATTGGTTCCGTACCATTTGACGATCTTCCCCGATTCGTCTCGCAACGGATTGGCGCGAAACAGGAACCAGCGATATGCGCCGTCGAAACGGCGTAATCGCGCTTCGGCCTCTCCTGCTTGTCCGGAAGCAATGACCCGTTGCCAGGCAGCCGCCAAACCGTTCAAGTCGTCAGGATGGATCGCTGGCATCCAGCCCCAATCCTTCATCTGTTCCGCGGAGAGTCCCACATAATCGACATAGTGTTGGCTGAAGAAATCGTGGGAGCCATCCGGATGCGCCGACCACGCTACTGCCGGAATCGTGTCGAGGATTAGTTTTAGACTGCGTTCGCTTGCGCGGAGGGCATCTTCGGCCCGCTTGCGGTCGTCAATGTCCGTTAACAGCCAGCACCAGCGAGCGATATGATCGTTCGCATCGCGGAGAGGAGAGCCGCAACTCTGAAACCAGCGGTAGACGCCATCCGACCGACGCAGACGGTGTTCGCTCTCGTAAGGAGTGCCAGAGTCAATCGATCGCGCGAACCGCTCGGCAGCGTCAGGCAGATCCTCGGGATGAACCATGCCGTTCGTTCCCCACTGTCTAATTTCCTCGATCGTCGCACCAAAGTATTCGAGCAGCTGCCGATTCACTGTGTCCACTTCGCCCGTCTTCGTTAGCAGTGCGACAAACCCAGGGATACTATCGATCTTCAGCCGCGACTCGATGTCACTGTTCTTCAATTCTTGATTGGCTGGCACAAGTTCACGTTTTCCTCGCGCCGTGGGCTGCCCGAGTTCCTCGTCGGGAGATTCAAATGGGTCGTCCACGTCAGACTGGGTTGTGCGCGATGCCGTCAGCCTCGCCCCGCGCTCTCGTAATTCAGATGGAATCATCAGCTTATCCCTCCGGCGCGCTAGAAAGTGAACCGTGCGGTCAGTTGAATCTGACGCCCCGTGCCGACCGTGCTGAATATTCGGCCAACGTTGTCGGCGAAGTTACCCGCTGCATCCTTGAAGATGGCGTCTCCGTTCCCTCCCAGGGTAAGCGGAGTTTGTGTGTTACTTGGGACTGCGAAATTCGGGTGATTGAACAGATTGTAGGCTTCTACCCCAAACATAATCTTCGTGCCTTCCGTCAACTGGAAAGCCTTTTGCAACGCCAGATCGAATTCCGCAAATGCGGGGCCGCGCAGGATATTTCGTCCAGCATTGCCAAATTGACCGGGAGGTGGTAATGCAAATGCACTCGGATTAAACCAGCATGACGGAGTACCCGCTTTACTGCCGTTTGGACAAACACCAGTGTAAAGATTGCCAACAATGTCCGGCCGTTCCGAAGTCAATAAAGACTGCAAATCTGCATTGTCGAAGGAAAGCACGGGAGTAAAAGGGAGGTTGCTGTGAACACTGGCAACACCAGAGAGCTGCCAGCCGCCGAAAACTCGGCCGTGTCCCAAAGGCAGGTCATAGACGAAGTTCGCGACGAAATTATGCCGGATATCGAATGCTGACCCGCCGCGGCTTCCCTTGCGGTCGAAGGGATCCTGAGTGGTTGGCGGTTCGTTTACGGCTTCTATGGAAAAATCGGTCGAAGCGTCATCTATGGAATGGGACCACGTGTAGAACAACTGCCAGGAAAAATTGTGGGCGTACTGTTTCGAAACCGACAGTTGAAATGAATTGTAGAAGGACTGCGCATCGGTCAGGTCTGCCAACAGGGGTGAAGGCAAGTTCGGATTGTAGCGATGGCCCAAGGCCGGTTGGAAAGGATTCTCTTCCACCTCGCGGGTGAGGTGATTACCGCGCGCACCAAAATATCCCGCGCTGAGGATCGTACCTCGCGCGATTTCCCGTTGCAGGTTGAGATTATATTGCAGCGCGTACGGGAACTTCGGATGATAAGT
>JAFAUR010000705.1 GCA_019243205.1 Acidobacteriaceae bacterium
CTCCGGCGCTCCGCTCTAGGATATTTCGACCGGTTTTCGGCGTTTTGGCCGAGTAGCTACTATTCAGTTTTCAGGGCCTTTCTCAAGGCTCTGGCGCTTTTTGGCGTGCGCCCGCGAGAGCGTGGCGGTGGATCTTTGAAAACTGCATAGTGCGAAATGATGCCATCAAGATAATAAGGGCGTATGGTGGATGCCTTGGCACCGGAAGCCGATGAAGGACGTGGCAAGCTGCGAAAAGCCGTGTGGAGCCGCAAGCGGGCTTTGAAGCACGGGTCTCCGAATGGGGGAACCCGGCGGGGGTAATGCCCCGTCACCCGCACCTGAACACATAGGGTGTGAGGAGGGAACCCGGGGAAATGATACATCTGAGTACCCGGAGGAAAAGAAAGAAATGCTCGATTCCCCGAGTAGTGGCGAGCGAAAGGGGAGATAGCCCAAACCCATTGCGTGAAAGCCTGCGGGCGTTGCGCAGTGGGGGTTGTAGGGCCGACGTGGTCGCTCCGCAGGGCGGCCGAGGGAGTTACAAATCGCGCGGGTAGTCGAACGGACTGGAACGTCCGGCCGTAGAGGGTTAGAGCCCCGTAGGCGAAACTCGAGCGACTCCCTGACCGGTACCTGAGTAAATCCGGACACGTGAAACCCGGATTGAACCAGCGGGGACCACCCCGCAAGGCTAAACACTAACGGTGACCGATAGTGGACCAGTACCGTGAGGGAAAGGTGAAAAGTACCCCGCAAGGGGAGTGAAATAGTACCTGAAACCATACGCTTACAAGCGGTCGGAGCAGTATTTAGATACTGTGACGGCGTACTTTTTGCATAACGGGCCAGCGAGTTGCTGGTGTCTGGCGAGGTTAAGCGTAGAGCTAGCCGAAGCGAAAGCGAGTCTGAACAGGGCGATAACAGTCAGATGCCGCAGACCCGAAACCGGGTGAGCTATCCATGGCCAGGGTGAAGCGAGGGTAAGACCTCGTGGAGGCCCGAACCGACCTGGGTTGAAAACCGGGCGGATGAGCTGTGGATCGGAGTGAAAGGCTAATCAAACCCGGCGATATCTGGTTCTCCCCGAAATATATTTAGGTATAGCCTGGCGCGTTTCGTCGCGGGTGTAGAGCACTGTTTGGGCGCGGGGCCCCACAAGGTTACCAACCTCAGATAAACTCCGAAGACCGTAGACGTAAGAGCGCCGGAGTCAGGGGCCGGGGGATAAACTTCGGTTCCGAGAGGGAAACAACCCAGACCGTCGGCTAAGGTCCCTAAATAACGGCTAAGTGGTGAAAAGGATGTGGCGCTGCACAGACAACCAGGATGTTGGCTTAGAAGCAGCCATCATTTAAAGAGTGCGTAATAGCTCACTGGTCAAGTGGTGTTGCGCCGAAAATGTATCGGGCCTTGAGTCGTTTACCGAAGCCACGGACTTTAGAGCTTAGCTCTGGAGTGGTAGGGGAGCATCCTGTAGCGGGTGAAGCGGCGGCGTAAGCCGTCGTGGACGTATCAGGAGAGAGAATGCTGGCATGAGTAACGAAAGACGGGCGAGAAACCCGTCCGCCGAATGCCCAAGGGTTCCTGGGTAAAGTTAATCTTCCCAGGGTCAGTCGGGACCTAAGCCGAGGACGAAAGTCGTAGGCGATGGACAGCAGGTGGACATTCCTGCACTGCGAACGCAGCGTTCGAGCGATGGAGGGACGGAGAAGGGTAGGCCAACCGTGGCGCTGGTAGACCACGGGCCTTGCCGTAGGCCGGGGACCAGGAAAATCCGGGCCCCGCTACAAGGCTGAGGGCTGGGCCGAGCCATTAAGGCGAAGTGGCTGAACCCATACTCCCAGGAAAAGCTTCTAAGCGAGTTGCGTGCGCGCCCGTACCAAAACCGACACAGGTGGGCGAGTGGAGAACACTAAGGCGATCGAGAGAACTATGGTCAAGGAACTCGGCAAATTGTCCCCGTAACCTAGGGAGAAGGGGAGCTCTGGACGGTTAGGACCCACGACGGTCCGAAGCTGTCCGGAGCCGCAGAGAATAGGCCCAGGCGACTGTTTACCAAAAACACAGGTCTCTGCTAAGTCGAAAAGACGATGTATAGGGGCTGACGCCTGCCCAATGCCAGAACGTTAAGGAAGGGGGTTAGCGGCTCTGCCGCGAAGCTCCCGACCGAAGCGCTGGTCAATGGCGGCCGTAACTATAACGGTCCTAAGGTAGCGAAATTCCTTGTCGGGTAAGTTCCGACCTGCACGAAAGGCGTAACGATCTGGGCGCTGTCTCGACCATAGGCTCGGTGAAATTGTAGTCTCGGTGAAGATGCCGAGTACCCGCGGAAAGACGGAAAGACCCCGTGAACCTTTACTATAACCTGGCATTGGATGCTGACACACCTTGTGCAGGATAGGAGGGAGGCTGTGAAGCCGGGACGCTAGTCTCGGTGGAGCCGTCCTTGAGATACCTCCCTGGGTGTGTTGGTGTTCTAACCCCGCGCCGTGAACCGGGTGGGGAACAGTGTCAGGCGGGTAGTTTGACTGGGGCGGTCGCCTCCCAAAAAGTAACGGAGGCGCCCAAAGGTTCCCTCAGCACGGTCGGAAATCGTGCGCAGAGTGTAAACGCACAAGGGAGCTTGACTGCGAGACCTACCGGTCGAGCAGGGACGAAAGTCGGGGTTAGTGATCCGGCGGTAACGAGTGGAAGTGCCGTCGCTCAACGGATAAAAGGTACTCCGGGGATAACAGGCTTATAGCCGCCAAGAGTTCACATCGACGCGGCTGTTTGGCACCTCGATGTCGGCTCGTCGCATCCTGGGGCTGGAGTAGGTCCCAAGGGTTGGGCTGTTCGCCCATTAAAGCGGTACGCGAGCTGGGTTCAGAACGTCGTGAGACAGTTCGGTCCCTATCTTCCGTGGGCGTTGGAGATTTGAGAGGAGCGACTCCTAGTACGAGAGGACCGGAGTGGACGTACCTCTGGTGTACCGGTTGTCCTGCCAAGGGCACCGCCGGGTAGCTATGTACGGAAGGGATAACCGCTGAAAGCATCTAAGCGGGAAGCTCGCCTCGAGATGAGGTCTCCCACCCCTTCGAGGGGGTAAGACTCCTGGTAGACCACCAGGTTGATAGGCCACAGGTGTAAGTGCGGCGACGTATTCAGCCGAGTGGCACTAATAGGTCGAGGGCTTGATGGTTTTTTGCGCTATGCAGTTTTCAGGGATCGGTCGTCCGCCCTCTTCGGGCGTTTACAACCGAATATCCTTTTTGAAAGGGTGACGATGGCGACGGGGATACACCTCTTCCCATTCCGAACAGAGTAGTTAAGCCCGTCAGCGCCGATGGTACTGCAGGGGAGACCCTGTGGGAGAGTAGGTCGTCGCCCATTTTTATTGGCTTGTCAGCTTTCAGCTGTCAGCTTTTTGTTCTTCGCTCTCCGCGAGCGTAATCGATCTTCACGGTAAGCTCCGCTTATACTTTTCTTCGTGCGAACTACGCGTCCTTCCGACCGTTTGTTGTTCGAAGGTTGGGAGGCTGTGCCACTCGCCACCCCGCTTTTGAAGATGGAGGGAGCCAGGAGCATAAAACGTGCCTGGAGCCCGGTTCGTGTTCCGGGTCATTGGCAGCTCGAAGAGGCTTTTGCGGGTTACGAAGGTCTTGTGCTGTATCGCTGCCGATTCGGGGGTTGGGCTCCCCGTGCGGGCGAGATGGCGTCTTTGAGGTTTGGGGGCGTTTATTACTCGGCGCGGGTGTGGCTGAACTGGGTTTATCTGGGTGAGCACGAGGGGGGCTTTGCCGCGTTCGAGTTCGATTGCTCGGAGGCGGTGGCCGAGGGCGAGAACGAGCTACTGGTCGAGGTCTATAGTCCCGAGGAGCCGGACGAGAACAACCGGAGGACTGTCGGTGGGGTGTGGGCGCGATGGGACGGGATGAATCCGCACGTAAACCCCGGCGGCATCTTCAGGGACGTTACTCTCGTTTATGGCGGCGATGTTCGCGTCCGATCTTTGGGTGTACGGGCTGATCTTTCGGGGAATGGGCGGGTCTTTGTAGATATTTATGCCCGGCGGAGGACGCGGGTCAGGCTCGCAGGGACGGTGCGGCCTTTGGGGTTCGAAGCT
>JAFAUR010000713.1 GCA_019243205.1 Acidobacteriaceae bacterium
GCGAAAATTAATCGCCAATAGACCATCCAGTGACTCGAGTTCCTGGAGGTAAATGCCGCGTCCGCTCGATCACTTGATCAAGTATGTGCCATTGAACGTCGAGCGGGTACATGGTCATGTCATTGACAGTATCTTTGCCACTGAGAAACAAGGGGACGTTGAAGCAGACAGCTTCATCAGGCTTGGGAACCGGTTCGCCCTTCCTTAGCCACTCACCGTGACGGTCCGAATTGAGAATTTCCTTACCGCGGGCCCGCAATTCGATTTCGTGAAATTCATATAGAGTGCGAGGAACCTCGAAGGCGAGCGCGTTGTCCGGCTCAAACATGATCATTTGGGGTTTACCGCCTCGCGATTTGGTTGTGTCGAGGGCAAATATTCGCGCCATCCAGTCGTAGGCAAAGCATCTTGTCCGATCACGGAACTCGGGAAAGGCAACGGAGACAAAATCGGCCGCGCTATCCAGGGTCGCCGGGCCAATCACGCGGTAGAGCCCCTTACTGAAGGATTGGCCGCTATAACGAGCAAAAAAGCCCCTGAGGGGAGGATAGATTTTAGCCCAAGTTTCAGGGCTAGGGTCGAAGGCTTCAGCGCTGAACGGGTCTCGCGCAAAATGGGAGTCGAATTTCGGAAACATCACTCGTCGCCTATTGTCCAACCCTTGATGAGAGTGCCGATCGGCAGATTCTTGATCCTGTTCGCAACTTGGGCTCCGAGGCTGCGATTTACGGTCGAAGGCAGAAGCTGCATATTGTCGAGCGTGTGGGTACCGTCAAGTCGAGGTGCCGGCCGCGAAATTCATCATCTTCGCCAAGGGAAGCGGGCCTGCAGCTAGGGCCGCGTCTCGAGCCGATCGAGGATCCGCCAGACCTCGGTCGCCTCGCGACGCAAATCGATCTCGATCGGCTCGCTTCGGTTTTCGAGACGATTTCCCGCGTGAAGCCGGCTTTGCCCGAAAGCTGCGGCATGCTGGGTTTTTGCGGCGCACCCTGGACGGTCGCGAGCTATATGATCGCCGGTCGAGGAACGCCCGATCTCGCAGGTTGTAGGTCATGAATGTGGTCGACATCATAACCTGAGGGAATCTCTCTACCGGCTTCTCTCCAGATATCCGCGGCGAGATGGACGTGGCGCTGGCGGCACTCGGCGGCCGAATGGTTGGGGATAGAGCGCCTACGATGGGTCTGCGTTTACTTGAGAGAGTCTGGTAGAGATTCGAATTTGCGCCGTCACGCACGGCACCTGAACCAAAAACACAATGGCCTCACGCGATTGGCTACAGCACAGGTCTAACTGACCGACCCCGTGAAATGTTGAGCAGCTTCCTTTGCTCTCGCGCGCAATCCAACGATCGTGGAGATCACGTTCCCTTTGTCTCCCACAAGTTCCGTCAAATCCGACAAATCCCGTCTTTGTCGCTCGAGCTCGGCTTGCATTAATGGATGCGCAAGAATGCGTTGCTCCACTTCTCGTGTGAACTCAGTGGAAGGAATAAGACCTCCCAAATAGTAATCCAGGGACGCATATGTAGTCCGAGCAGCCCAAGCGGCCTCCTGACTATCGCCCCTCAACCTGGCCCGAAGAGTATAAGCAACCGATGCTATCGCATCGTCCGTTTCCATCGCTTCTGGGCTTTCCGGCTCAGCCATCGCGGACATGCAAACAGCGAGATGCCGTCTAAATATATCGTCGCGCGTCGGGGCTCCCATCAATTCACTCCAGATAGAATCAAGCGCCGCGACCACTGATCCAAACCCATCCGATTTTCTAGTCACCCGTGCGTAGTCAGCCATCTGTCTTTCTGCACAAGCGGCCGCGAATGTAACTCGTGCAAAATTGGGAAGGACTTCGAGCGATCTTATCAATTTCTGCTCGTCATACTTGATCATTGCAGCTCCGAGTGGCTTGTCGCTTACCGATCCGGAAATATGGCTGTCTTCGCGCTCGTGAGTACGCCACCGGCATCTTCTATTAGCTTGGTACAGGCGGGGCAAATCGTCCTTGTGACGGCGATTGCCCGAGGAATTGCTCCGATCTCCAGAGCCTTCGCCAAAGCCGTCGCCTCTGCATGCACACCCCGATCTGGTGCATGATCCTTTTGAGTTCTTCAGGCGGGCAGGCCCAACCTTCGTCGGGCTCGGACTTAGCATTCCCGCGGCTGGCGTGGGTGCGACGGCAAGTAGCGCGGCCCGCGACAGACTTGGGGGTCCTGTCTGCGCGAGCTAATGAGATTCATGGGATTCAAGGCGTGATAGCACAAGCGCAGCGAACCACTGCTGTTCTAAGATGTCCGCCGAGAGAAGATGAAAGGGACGAGGCGAATTGCGGGATGACGACGCCGGCCGGGCGATCGAAGAAATCCATCCCATGCGCGAGGGTCGTGGCAACGCCAGGGAAGGGCGCGAGCGTGCCGTCTCCAGGGCTGAGATCAGCTTGGCCCACCGCATCACCTGTCGATGTTGCAAAGTGCGAGCCGCGCGCCGCTCATTGGCTTGGGCCGGCGCGCTTTCGCGTGGGCGAGCGGCCGTTCGGTGCTCGCCACTTTCGGGCGCTCGCCACACTCGCACTCGGCGGCCAAATAGTTTGGGGATAGAGCGCCTGCGATGGGTCTGCGTTTACTTGAGAGAGTTCCGGTAGAGATTCGAATTTGCGCCGTCACGCACGGCACCTGAACCAAAAACACAATGGCCTCACGCGATGGGCTACAGTACAGGTCTA
>JAFAUR010000742.1 GCA_019243205.1 Acidobacteriaceae bacterium
ACGATGGTCACCGAGACCAGTGGGTTCAACCGGTCCTCACGAGGCTGAAATACAAACGCCAGTAGGGGTCGAAGCCGACTTGTTGCTGCAAACGGTGGATTTCGCGTTCGCTTTCTGAGAACGTTTGCTCGATGTCGGCGCGTCGCACCGCCAATGCGGATTTCCGGAACGAACTCCAGAGCCGGATTCCCGCCCACTTTCCCCGGATGGCCGCCATCAGATTTCGCTGCCGGCCTGCGGCCAAAAGCGCCAGGAACTGCCCCACCAGAACGGGCCATGCGAATCGCAGAAGCGTGGCGAAGGAGTAATATTTTGCCAGAATCAGAACCTGGTTTCGGGCAGTCAGGAAGTAGACGCGGTAACTGCTCTTGCCGAGGGTGGTTTTGCTCATATGAGTGGCGACAGCCGTCGGCTCGTACACGCCGTCGAGACCGGCCAGCGCGCAGCGAACGCCGAAGTCCACATCCTCGTAGTACGATTCAAATCTAGTTTCGAGCAGCCCGATCCGGCTGAATACATCCCGGCGAAACAGTGCGGCGGTCATGGGTGCGAAGTGGATTTTGCGCTTCGTGGACCATACGCCGCCGTCCGGCTTGCCGTAGCCGCACCGCCACGCGTACGCCGCGCGCGAGACGAGATCCCAACTTCCATCGATTTGACTGGAACCATCCGGGCGCAGGAGTTTGCCGACCGCGAAAGCGGCGCCCCCGGCTTCAGCGGAGGCGCATAGGCGTTCGAGCCAGTCCGGCTGAAGTACAACATCATTATTAAGGATCAGGATCCAGTTTCCGCGAGCGCGCAGGATGCCCTCGTTGACTGCTACCGCGAAACCCCGATTGTCCGGAAACGCAATCAGGTCTACTCCGTGCTGCCGGGCGACAACGGAACTCTCGTCCCGGCTGCCGTTATCGACCACGATAATCTGATCCGGACTGCGGGTTTGCGACTGGAGATTCATCAGCACGGAGCGGAGCAGATCCGCACGGTTCCAGGTCGGAATGACTGCTGAAATCGTCATCGCAGGCCGATCACAGCACCGCGTTTCGGGCGATCGTCTCCTTGTAGAATTGAGCGCTCATTTTCGGGTACCGCTTTTGAGTTTTGAAATCGACGTAATGAATGCCGAACCGTAGACCGTAGCCGTCCGCCCACTCGAAGTTGTCCAGCAAACTCCAAAGAAAGTAGCCGCGCACCGGCCAGCCTTCGGTCACAGCCCGGTGTAACTTCGTCAGATAGTTGCGGAGATACATGATGCGGTCGCTGTCGTAGACATGACCATCCGGCGTGAGCACATCAGCGGAGGAGCAACCATTCTCTGTGATGTACATTTCTTTGACATTCCAGATCTCGCCGGCGTGCCGCGGGGCCCAATAAAGAGCTTCGGGACCGATATCGAGCCACGGCGATGCCATATGCGGGTAAGAGGACGGCTTCTTCACCACCGCAAAGCCGTTCCGTGAATGCTCCGCCATGACGTACGTAGGCGTGTAAACATTGATGCCGACAAAATCGAGAGGGCTGGAGATGATCTTCAGATCCTCGGATGTGAATTTCGGAGCGTTCGCGCCTTGCTCCTGAAGGTACTCCTCTACGTATTTGCCTTCCATGACAACAGTCATGTAAGCGGCGTTCAGCACGCGTGTAGCTTTTGAGCTTGCCTGCAAATGGGGCTCGGCTTCAATAATAGGTACGGCGATTACGAAGTTTTCAGCTATGCCGACCTTCGTTCCAGCTTGAGCATTCGCCCGGATTGCCTGCACAGCCAGTCCATGCGCGAGCACCGCGTTATGCCGCGCTTGATTCAGTTCCTTCGGCGCGAGCTTTAGTCCCGGGGCGAAGCGGCCGTCCCGATAACCGAGATCAATAAAAGATGAAAATTCGTTAGTTGTGAAGATATTCTTAATTCGACCCGAGAGTTGCTTAGTGAAGTAACCGGCGTAGTCGGCGAAGGCTTTGGCGGTTTCTCTAGACTGCCATCCTCCATAGCGGTCCTGCAGAGCTTGCGGAAGGTCCCAATGGAATAAAGTGCAATAGGGTTCGATACCGTTACTTAATAACTCATCAGCAAGCCTCTTATAGAAATCGATTCCTTTATCGTTCGGGTTGCCTGTGCCGGCGGGAAACACACGCGTCCAGGAAGAAGAAAACCGATAGACTTTGCAGCCAACATTCTTGAGTAACTGCACATCCTCTTTATAGAGGTGGTAACTATCGTCGGCCACATCGCCGGTCTGATTCTCATAAACCTTTCCCCGCTTATGAGAGAAGGTATCCCAGATAGAAGGACCGCGCCCATCCGCCTCCGCAGCCCCCTCCACCTGGTAGGCTGCGGTCGCGCAGCCCCAAAGAAAGCCTTCCGGAAAAGCATAAAACTTTGGTTGAGCACGCCCTTGGCCCGAGGCCAAGGAGGGCGTTGTAAGTGGCGTAACCGGCAGCGCAGCGGTCCCCAATGCTCCCGCACCGAGCTTCCCGAACGATCGCCTGGAAATGTTTTTAAGTAAACGCATCTTCCGACCTGGATGACACGTCTATGTTAGCGTTCCGGCAACATCGGTATTTTCTCTCGACGGATCAGGCGTTCGCGTGCAGAATAAGTGGAGCGCCGAGAAAAATCCGGAACTGATCACACTACCGAGTGCTCATGGGTGTTTCAGTAACTACAGCGGTGCGCAAGCCGACGGAGGGCTGGCTTGGGTGGAGGGTCCTTCGCCTTCTCATGCGTCACCGACGCACCGTCGCCGGTCTGGCTGCGCTCATTGGTATCGCCTCGGTGCTTGATATCGCCGTTCCGTTTTTTACCCGGAATGTAATTGACGGTATCGTCAAGGCTGTTTCCAGCAGAACGCCAGGCGCCATAGACACCCTGCTGCTATCGGCAGCGGCTATTTTTGGATTAACTGCCTGCACGCGCATCTTGCGATCGTTATACAGCTATCGACTATTCCTTACGGCCGCGGAATGCGAGGACAAAGTCAAAAATGAGGCGTTCGCGAACTTCCTGCGCCTCGACACGGAATATCACGGCAAAGTAAACACGGGAGAAGTGATCGGGTCACTCGATCGCGGTGGCACGGCCGTGATGGTCGTGTTGGCGGAGATCTTCGGGCAGAACCTTTTGCCGCCGCTTCTCATCGTCTTGGGTGTACTCGTTACCCTCGCCGCCAAAAATCTCTTAATCGCCACGATCGTCTTTCTGCCGCTACCGGCTTACGTTTTCGCTGTCGGGCGCTTATCGAGCCGCATGCACAAGCTCGAAACCCAGGTGAGCCAGGCTTTCGAGAGTGTCACGAAAGAATCCTACGACATCGCCAGCAATGTGCGCCTGGTGAAGAAGTTCTGCCAGGAAAAGCGGGAAGCGTTGACGCAGCTCGACCTGCTGGGCCTCGCGCGTGAACGGCAGTTCCGGGGCGAGCGGCTCTGGGCTGTCATCGAAAACGTGCAAAGCTTCATTGCGACGGCCGGCAGGGTTGGCGTCATCACTTTCGGCGGCTACCTGGTTCTGACCCGCCGATGTTCTATTGGCGAGTATGTACTGTTCATCGCGCTGCAGGACATGGTTTATGGGCCAATCTCACAGCTGTCCATCATTCTTCCGAAACTGCGCCGGAATCTGTCACGCGCGGAACGGCTTTTCCAGATTCTTGACGAACGGCCGGCAGTGCGCGACGCCCACGACGCTGATGTTTTGCCGCAGGTCGAGTCGGATGTCGAATTCAGAAATCTCTCTTTCCGATACAGCGGCTCTGAAGACTGGGCCTTGCGTGATGTGAATTTCAAAGTACCTGCGGGACTAACAGTTGCGCTCATCGGACCGAGCGGGTCAGGCAAGACGACGCTGATGAACCTGCTTCAGAGGCTTTACGATCCCCAAGCCGGAAGCGTTCTGATCGGCGGCCGCGATCTTCGGACCGTTACGCAGGAAAGCCTGCGGGAGCAGATCGCGGTTGTACCGCAGGAAGTGGATCTGTTCTCGCGATCGGTTATCGAAAACATCGGCTACGGAAGCAATCTTCCTCGCCACGAGCTAGAGCACGCTGCGGGCATAGCCCAAGCTCACGAATTCATTTCTCACTGCACCGACGGGTATGACACGCAGGTTGGCGAGCGAGGACTCCGGCTTTCGGGCGGCGAGCGGCAGCGGCTCGGGATCGCGCGCGCGATGGTTCGCGATCCGAAGATTCTCATTCTGGACGAAGCGACCAGCGCTCTAGACAATGAGAGCGAGCGGCTAATTCAGCTCGCGCTCGAAAAACTCGCCAAAGATCGAACGTGTTTCATCATTGCTCACCGGCTGTCGACTGTCAGAAAGGCTGACTTGGTCGTCGTGTTTGCAAACGGCACTGTGGAAGCCGTGGGAACGCATGAGCAACTCTGGCAGACGAGCCCGACCTATCGTAAGCTTCACCACGTCGCTGACATGCCGAAACGGCCCTTTTTGGTTCCAGCGGAACCAGGGGAACAGGTTCTGCAGCCGGCAGTTTAACTTGGCGTTGCCGAGCAGCTTAGGTTCTTCAGATCGCGATCGGCGAGAACATTGAGGAGTGGGTCGCCTGCCAACCGGCTGACTTCGGGCACGTAGAGGTCCCAATGCTCGCGGATTACCTCGTGCGCGCTGCGCCCGTCCAGGGTCCAGGGCAGACGCTTCGGGTTCAGCCCGACAAAGTGCACGCCGCACCTCCCGAGACGTCGCTGATGATTCGGGAAAGGGGAGCACACCGAAACGTCCGCTGTGCTCAGGACGAAGAGAGTGGAGTCAAGAAACACCGCCGCCTGCAAACCTTGTTCGTCCAATTCCGACTGCAGCCTGACACCGCTCTGACTCAGTTTGTCTTTGAGGCGCCTTTCAAGATCGAAGTGCGGCGGTAAACCGCGAATGCCGGAGTTAAGGGGGCGGTGACCGCACACGCCTGCGAACTGTCCGAGCGCGGGCAGAACATCGGCGGCGAACAGACATGCGTCCTGGGCGGGAGAGTTCAACCACAGATGCATTTCGGGCGGTATGGACCACAGCACGACATCGTTGTCCAGGGAAAGTTCGTAGCGGTCGGGAAACACACGAACCGGTGCGAGCTTCCAGGCGACTCCTTCGGCCATCTCCGGACCACTGTGCTGGCGTAGCCAGCTTGGGACCAGGTGATCCGTCGCAAGCCATCTTACAGCGGCGGGAACTTCCCCGGTTTTGGCCCCTGCAGTCCGTACAGGGACCGTATTGACACACACGAGGTACCGGGCACGATTCCCGAAAAGGTTCCAGGCGGACCACAAGGACAGCCGCAGCGTTTCGAATCCCGCCTCGCTTACGTCGCCGACTGTCCACCGAATGCCAATAGGGGGCGTGTTTTCTCGAAAGGCCATTCGCTTGGATGACGAACCTGAGTTGCTGAATCGAACCCTGGAGAATTGCTAGAGAAACCTGCGAATATTTAGAGCATGTCCATCCGAGGCACCTCAAGACGTGGATTTCTGCAGGCGAGCGCCGCTGGTTTGGCGGTCGCTCAAGTCCAGCGTCAGACCAAGGAAAGCATGTTGAACGTGCCGTTCGTTCAGACTGAACCGCGCATCGGCATCATCGGGAATGGCGGGCGGGGAACGGCACTTCTCCAGAACTTCATCGCCGCTGATATTCAAGTGAAGGCGTTATGCGACGTAGTAAAGGATGCCGCATTGAATGCGCAAGCCAAGGTTGTCGCTGCCGGCCAGAAAGCCCCGGAAATTTACACGGACGGTGATCACGCCTTCGAAGCGTTGCTGGCGCGCGAAGATTTGGATCTCGCCGTAATCGCAACGCCCTGGAACTGGCATGTACCGATGGCAATCGACGCCATGAAGAAAGGCAAGCACGTGGCCGTGGAAGTGCCCGCGGCAACCACCATCGAGGACTGCTGGAAACTAGTCGACACATCGGAGGCGAGCCGCCGGCATTGCGTGATGCTCGAAAACTGCTGCTACGGCGAGAACGAAACTCTGGTTCTGGCTATGGTGCGTGCCGGACTCTTCGGCGATCTTCTTTATGGAGAAGCAGCGTATATTCATGATCTCCGGCAGGAATTGTTTTCCGGCAAAGGAGAAGGATTGTGGCGGCGGACATGGCACACCGAACGGGATGGCAATTTGTATCCGACGCATGGGCTGGGTCCGGTGGCAAACTACATGGGGATCAACCGCGGCGACCGGTTCGATTACCTGGTATCCATGAGCACCCCTGCGCGCGGGCTCGCGGCTTACCGCAAAGAGCACGTAGCGGAGGGCGATGCGAGGTGGAAGGAAAAGTACATCACGGGCGATATGAACACTTCACTGATCAAGACCGTGAACGGCTTGACGGTGAATCTTCAGCACGATACATCGAACCCTCACCCCTATGATCGGCTGAATACGATCGCGGGAACAAAGGGTGTGTTCAAGGATTACCCGCCGCGGATTTACTTTGACGGGCAGCCCGGGGGCGAGGAGTATGGAACAATCGACCAGTACAAAGATCGTTACGAGCATCCCTTGTGGCGCAAGCAGGGCGAAATTGCGCGAAAGCTCGGCGGTCATGGAGGCATGGACTTCATCATGGTTTATCGCCTGACGCAGTGCATGCGGAAAGGACTGCCGCCGGACATGGACGTGTATGATGCGGCTGCGTGGTCGGCGCCCGGACCTCTGAGCGTTGCTTCCGTGAAAGCCGGCAGCGCCCCCGTAAAATTCCCTGATTTCACGCGAGGGCAATGGAAACTCCGTTCGGGTTCTCCCATAGCCGAGATCAATGAATAGAACACATGCTTGGTTTAGATGACCTCGAGATCGGACGCATTGTACGCGCCGGCACTGATCTAGCGCAGGATTTGCGCCTGGCAAAGAAGCTGGAGATCAGAACGGGCCACATTGCCTTTCCTGGTGAATTGAACATACACGGCCCGGCTGAGATCGATGCAGCTCTGACGCAGCAGCAGTTTACCGCGGCAGCAGCGATCGTGTGGTTCAAAGGCGAGGATGACGCAAGCGTTTTGTTGACCGCGAAGACGGCGGGGCTGTTCCCGTCCGCCACCCGCGCCGAGCGAATTGCCCGCGTGAAAGAGGTGTCGGAAGTCGCACGTGAACTTGCAATCGACACGCTCATCTGCGCTGTCGGTGTATTTCCGCCCGATATCAATCAACCTGCGTATGAGGTGGCACAAGAGACGTTGCTGGAACTGTCCCGCTTTTGCCATCGTAATGGGCAGTCGCTCGCCATCGAAGCCGGGACTGAACCGCCAAAGGTGCTGCTGCGGCTTATCGAAGACGTTCACCATCCGAGCCTCAGGATCAATTTCAATCCGGGCAAGATGATCCGATACGGAACGGGGAATCCGGTCGAAGCGCTGGACGTTTTCGGGAAGCACGTGATTGCTGTTAGCTGCAGCGATGGTGACTGGCCACTTATGGAGCGGCCGGACGAGCTTGGCGAAAGGCGAACCCTCGGCGAGGGCAAAGTGGAATGGGCGGCAGTCATCCCGAAACTGAAGGCGATTGCCTATCGCGGCCCGTTGACGATTCAAGCGAACGAGGAACAACAGATAAAAAAAGCGGCCGGGTTTCTCCGGGAATTGACCCGGAAGCCGGCCGCAAAGGCAGAAGAGGCTAGAACGACAGGTTAACGAGCGGTTGCTGCGGCTGATCTGTGGAGAGCTTGCTGATTGACACTGGATTCGCCGATCTTGGTCAGAAGAGCATCGGCTTTTTTCTCTTCATCGAGAGTCTTCTGGAGGATTTGAACCGCCTCTTGCTTCCCGAGCAGTTCGGCGAAATTCTTTAGCGAACCATAGGCGGCCATTTCGTAGTGTTCAGCCTGATTTCCGGCTACGATCAGGGCCGCGTCGCGGACAGGACCTTCGTCCGTATTCTGGATCATCTGTTCCACTTCCTGACTCATCTGCTTCAGGATGGCATTGGGGTTGCTTTCGGGCTGTTGTCCGCATTGTTTGAATATTTGTTGAGCACGGGCAACATGCTCCTTCGTTTCCTGCAGATGTTGTTCGAACGCTTGCCGAAGTTCCGGAGACGATGACGCCTGAACGAGTTTTGGCAGGGCCTCAGTGAGTTGCTGCTCGGCATCGTAGACGTACTTCAAACCATGTAGAAAAAGTTGTTCGAGGTTGTCGATCTTCATTTGTTCGTATGTCCTTACCCTCACACATTCGACTAGTCCAATCCGGCTGAGTTACCCTCGGGAGGAATCGGAAGATTACGGGGAACGAAGCGGAAAGGAATCAGGTCGGGCTCTATCAGTCGAGGCATGGAAGAATCACTGAAGAAATATCTGCGTGCGGGAGCGAAGCGGTTTCTTTCAATGGAGTGTAAAGACTCGCACCGCTTCCCCATCGCGCGGCCGAACGGCGACTTCTATTTGGATTATCTGGACATTGACCCTTGCGGGTTGATCCGTGTCGTGGGATGGTCGCGAAACACGGTCGCCGGTGAGGAGATTCCTCAAATTCTCTTGGACGGAGACGTCCCGGTTCCCTTGTTACAGCATTACCGGTTTTCTCGCACCGATATCGAGGGAAAGGGTGGGCTGCCTTCGGTCACAGAAGCCGGAGTGGTATGTGAATACCTGGTTTCGGAACAGATGACGGGGAGATCTTACCATTCGGCGAGCGTTCGGTTCGCCGGGGCAAATTTCATCGACGCCGC
>JAFAUR010000317.1 GCA_019243205.1 Acidobacteriaceae bacterium
CGGAGAATTGCACGGGTCCGATGAGTGAGGAGCGCCTTCAGAAGATCCTCGCGCACGCCGGCTTCGCCAGTCGGCGCAAAGCGGAAGAGCTGATTGTTGCCGGACGCGTTTCGGTCAACGGCAAAACCGTCACGGAGCTTGGCTCAAAGGCCGATCTGGCAGTCGACCGCGTGAAGGTGGACGGGCAGGTTATAAGAACGCCGGAGCAACACGTCTACTACGCCTTCCATAAGCCTAAGAACGTAATCAGCACGGTTCGAGACCCGCAGGGTCGCCAGACCGTGATGTCATTCTTCAAAGGGTTGAACGAACGCATATATCCCGTCGGGCGTCTCGATTACGCGAGTGAAGGCCTGATGCTGCTGACCAACGATGGCGATTTCGCCAACCGGCTGATCACTCCGGCGAGCCACATCACGAAGACTTACCTGGTGAAAGTCAAAGGCTCGCTTACCCCGGAGCAGGAAGAAGAGTTCCGGCGTGGCATTCCCATGCACGGCCGCAGAACCGCGCCGGCGGGACTGAAACTCATTCGAAAAGCTGAGAATCCCTGGTACGAAGTTCGTCTAATTGAAGGACGCCAGAATCAGATCCGGATCATGTTCAAGCACTTCGGACACCTGGTGGAGAAATTGAAGCGAGTCAAAATCGGGTTCCTGGATCTCGGCACTCTGAAGCCTGGTGCGTATCGCACCCTCACGCGTTCGGAAGTCGCGCGATTTCGCAAGGCGCTACATTTGAATGCGCCGGGAGAAAATGGAGGGGAGCCGCACTCGCATGATGAATGATGCCGAGATCACCAAACTCCTCAAGAATCTGAAAACTATCGCAATCGTCGGGTTGTCGAACAATCCTATGCGCCCCAGCTTCGGCGTATCGCGATTCCTGCAGCGCCAGGGATATCGCATCATTCCCGTGAATCCGAAAGAAACCGAAGTCCTGGGCGAGCGGGCCTATCCGTCCGTACGAGACGTCCCCGATGAGATCGATCTCGTCGACATTTTTCGCAGGCCCGCGCGCGTGCCCGAAGTGATCGACGACGCTTTGGCGAAAGGCGTACGGCACATCTGGATGCAGGAGGGTGTCGTGAATCACGAAGCGGCAAAGAAAGCCGAAGACGCCGGCATGTCGGTCGTGATGGATCGTTGCATCCTCAAAGAAATGGCGCGCCTGCTCTAGTTCGGACATCGTTCCGTTTAAATGCGAGTGCCCTCTCAGCGCCTGTTAGTGCTCGCCGTCTTCCTTTGCCCGGCGCTTTCGTTTCTGAATTCTTGCGGGAGCCCGCAGTCTGCCGGCGATGTGCTCGGCACTGCGTATGTCGCTCCGGCGACGCTGAACCTTCGGCGCGACCTGAGAGAGAAAAACACCTCGGGAGTCTTGTTGAAGCACGGCGAACCCGTCTACGTCCTTGAGATACGACGGCGCTTCGTCCGGATCCGCACCGGGAAAGGCGATACGGGATGGGTCGACTCACTCCAGTTGCTCAGTCCGGACGAAATGAAGAACCTGCAGGAGGCAGACCAGCGCGCCCGGGAACTTCCATCGCAGGGAATGGCGTCCGTGTACGACCCCCTGAATGTTCACCTCGAACCAAGCCGCCAGTCACCCGCGTTCGCCACCATCCCCCAAGGCGGAACTGTTTCCGTGGTCGCGCATCGGGTAGAGCCGAAGGTAAACGAAACTCCGAAACCTCCTAATCTCATTGCTGAGCGGCCGCAGCCTACCGCTCATCGCAGCAAAAAAGCAACCCGGGCAAGCCTTCGGCTGCCGCCTCCGCCTCCTGCCCCCAAGCCCCCTGCCAACTGGCAGGAGTTGTCCGCCGAACGGATCGAAGGCTCTTCGTCCACGGCCGACAAGAAAGCCGAGCGCGACGAGAAGAAGGCCGAAGCCGCGAAGAAACCCGTTGTGCTCGAGGATTGGACGCTCGTTCGCCTGAAGGACAACTCGAGCGGATGGGTGCTTTCACGCAATCTCGTCATGCTCATTCCGGACGAGGTCGCACAATACGCGGAGGGACGGCGGATCACCTCATATTTCGATCTGGGCGAAGTTCAAGACGAACAGAAGGGATCGAGGCACAACTGGCTCTGGACCACTCTTTCGAGCACGGAACCGTACGATTTCGACAGTTGGCGCGTGTTCCTTTGGAACAGGCGACGGCATCGCTACGAAACGTCCCATCGTCAACGAGACGTGGAAGGCTACTTCCCGGTTCATGTTGATCCGCCCGACGCGTCAGCATTCGGCCGGACGTTCGGGCTGATCACGAAGGACGACGACGGAAGATTCCGACGCCGTACATATCTGTTCGATGGCGTGCGTGTCCACCTGACCGCGACCGAAAACTACCATCCAGGTGCAGCTACTGAGACAAACGCAGCTGTCGAGACTGCCAAGGCACAAGGCAAAACCGGCGGTGAAAACTGGCTCAAGAATGGTTGGACCTCACTCAAGGGCCGGCTCTCACAGAAACGGCAGCCGTGAAACTAAGGCTCAGTGCGGAACGCACACCGTATGTTGGCGAATTCTTCGTCCCGGCATCGCACGTACGAAGCTCAATCGCATTGGCCGAATGGTGCTCCTGCTCTTTCCCCATTTTTGCGTGTGATCCGGCCAGGATCATCGCTCTCATAAATCGCTTGGAGAATTGCATCTCAGCCGGCGTGGTTAGTCCAAGATTGAAACGGCAAGTTTAGCGTTGTGGAGACATCCCGGGCATGATACGTTCCTCGTGGGAGGTTCTCTAAGATTTCCATGATTCACAAAGTACTCTGTTCTCTCGCAGCGCTTGCCATGGCGGCGGCGCTGTTCGCACAACAACCAACACCGAACGATTGGGTACTCCAAGTGAACTACGTTTCTCGCCTGGATATTGGTGATGCCGTAATCAACATCGTCAACGATGGAGCACAAATCGCAGACGGCATAGCAGTTCCGGGCAACGGAGTTGGTGACATTTGCGTAAACGCCTATGTATACTCTCCCGACCAGCAACTCGCGGCTTGCTGTACTTGTCTTACGACCCCCAACGAACTTGTCTCCTGGTCACTTCTCCTCGGCCCCAACGCCCTGCTTGCCAACGCCACAAACTCAAATGCTTTCAATCAAATCAAAGCAGGCAACTGGTCGGCTGTGATCAAGCTGCTCGCAAGTGTGCCCAACAATCCCAATACGCCGAATGACTCCTGCCCTACTGCGGATCTTGCGAATACCAATCTTTCCGCCGGGATACTAGCGTGGTCTACCCACTGGCACGTTGGCCCCGCCACTAACCCGGCACTCGTAACGGAGACCCGCTTTGAGCCGAGCAGTTTCACCGGCGGTGAATACAACCGGTTGACAAGTGATTGCGCCATCTTGGTCCATCAGTTGAGCGGGCAATATTGCCCCGGGTGCAGAAAGTCTTCGGGGTTGGCAGCTCCGTCGTTGTAGCGACTTAGAAACAAAGTCATAGGCTAATACACCGGCTGGCGCTGCTACTGAGGTCGCCCCTCCGATCACGCACCAAAATACGTCGGCGCCGAAAGGCTCTTGCCCCATCAGATCTCACGGCCGCGCTGACTCCAGTGAATCCACGCCGCGGATCAGTGATTCGAGCCGCGATCCAGATCCGTGCCCGTATTTCCTGGGAGTGCCAGTTTGCGCATGGTCGAAGATTCAGCGATGGTAACCCGGGGGGAGCAAGTAGCCAGAGGCGGCGGTCAGCGCCGCATGACGTAAAGTCAGTCCTTCACCGTCTGCTGCCTTCATGACTTTCCGGCTTCACCAATCGCCGAAGTGCTGCGACATATCTTCGCAGCTAAGTTTCTTCGATGGGTCCTTCGATGTCCACCCGGTCCATCGCTAGAAATTGCCGCACGTGAGGGTGACTGCATTCTTGCAGTTTCGAAACCGGACCAAAATAAATCGCTTCGCCCTTGTACAGAAACATCACTGTATCGGCAACTTTGCGCATGAGATCCAGATCATGTGTGACCACGATGGAGGTCAACCCGAGTTGCTTCTTCAGCCGCAGCATGAGGTTGCTGAGATCGTCTGACATGATAGGATCCACCATCGTGGTCGGCTCGTCATACAGTATGCATTCCGGCTGCGCCGCCAGCGCGCGCGCGATGGCAACCGCCCGCTTATATCCCGTCGACAGATCGTTTGGAAACGAGTCTTTGAAATCCAGCAAATCGACCATCTTGAGCAGCCCGTCGACTACGTCTTCTTTGTTCTGCTCGTTGTAATCCTCGCGCAGTTCCAGGGAAAACAAGATGTTTTCGCCCACCGTGAGTGAATCAAACAGTGCGCCCGACTGGAAGACCATCGTCACCTTCTTGCGAATTTTTCGCAGCTCGGTTTCTGCCATGGGCGTAATGTCCTGAAATGACACGACTACTTCTCCGCTGTCGGGCTTCAGAAATCCCATAATGTGTTGCAGGCTGACCGATTTCCCTACGCCGCTACGTCCGATGATCGCTAAAGTTTGTCCGACATCGACGTAAAAGCTCACGTCCTTCAGCACGGGGTGAGAAAAAGTTTTGTAAACGTTGCGAAACTCGATGTAGTGCTGGTTTTCTTCAGCCGTCATCCTGCCAGCGCTCCCATTCTGAAGGTGTATTTACATTGGCGATCGCTCCCTGCCAGTCGAAGGGAGCGCCGTCCAGATCTCGCACGAGGTCGACCATTCGCAACCGGCGCCCCGCGATCGCATCTTCTACAAACGGTAAACATGCACTTCGGTATACCGCACATAAAGGATGTGCCTGTCCGTTGCTGTCTTTGGCGTACGTGCATAGTGCTTCGTTCTCTTCGGCGCTTTTCAGTAGACGCTTCAATGAATCGACTGCCAGGTCCGGCATGTCGCAAGCAACGATTAAATTCAGTTCACCCAAACCGGTCTTAAGGGCTGTTTCCAACCCGCCCAGCGGTCCCAGAAACGCTCTCAAATCTCTGATGACGGGCAGTTCTAGGTCGGCGTATCGCTCCGGTTCGCCAATCAGCGTGACGCTCCCGGCAGCGTTCCTCACGGCTTCCGCCACACTTTCGACCAGCGGGCGTGAACGCCAGGGCAGCATTGCTTTGTCTCGCCCCATCCGGGAACTCTGACCCCCGGTCAGGACAAAACCGGCCGGCCGCATGCCCAGATAGTAACACCCGGGCACAGTATTTCCGGTTATAATGCGAACAAACAAACTTTGTCTCTTTTGTTATGTTTTGTTTTGGCCGGCTAACCATCTCATCGAAAGAAGGTTCTGGTTCAACAGGGGACTGCGGGCTTCTCCAGCGCTAGGCCACTCTATGTTTCGCCCTCCCTCCGCGGCTTCTCTTCCGGTAACTCTTGCCCTTATTGGTCTATGCAGCGCCGCGTCGGCGGGTAGCCCTCCTCGAGTAGAGGCAATCCGTTATTGGTCCTTTGGAGATGTGACGCGGGTCGCCATTCAGACGCAGGGCGAATATCGCCTGACCTTGGACCAGGTCGAGAATCCCGCTCGCGTTTACTTCGATCTCACCGGTTTGCGTCCACCTGCCAGTGCAAAACGCGGAGGCGAAATCATCCAGGTGAACGATCAGCGGATAAAACAGATTCGCGTGGCGGAAGTGAATCCGGGCCGCACTCGAATCGTCTTCGATCTTGAGGGCCCCGCGGAGGTAGTTTCCTCTCAACTGGTGAACCCCGATCGCCTGATGATCGAGATCCGGCCCAAAGGCACAAGTCTGGCCGCCCTATCCATCACGCGCAGCGCGACCGGCTCGCAACGGTTCTCCTACCCGTCTAATCCCTCGACTGCTGACCGCGGATTGAACGCGGCCGTCACAGCAAGTACGAAACCCGAACCGGCCACCGCTCCGCCTCCTACGCCGGGTTTGCATGTGGACGCGCCGGGAAGTTTGTCCGAGCGCACTCAAACGACTAGTACCACTCAGCCTGTCACAGTACAGTCCACGACAGTACAGAATCACGGCGGCCTGATCGTGAAACAGCCATCCGATGTTTCCAGGCTGACCGCATCCAGTAAGGCATCGCCTTCGGCCGCCCGCCAAGTTGTCGGCGTGGCAGCACCCGCCAAACGCGACAGTTCAGGAGACCAATCGCTGGTTCGCGTCTTTGGCCTGAAACTCGGGCGAGTGGTCATCGACCCCGGGCACGGAGGTCATGATACCGGCACCATAGGCCCCAACGGCCTTATGGAGAAGGAACTCGTGCTCGACGTTGCTTTGCGTGTGGGGAAGCTGATCTCCCAGCAACTGGGAGCTGATGTGGTCTACACGCGCTCGAATGATACATTCATCCCGCTGGAAGAGCGCACCAAAATCGCGAACAACGAAAAAGCGGATCTTTTTATCTCGGTTCACGCCAATTCTTCTCCCGAGCCTAGCGCTACGGGAGTAGAGACGTATTTTTTCAACCTGAACTCAGATAAACACGGACTCGACCTGGCGATGCGGGAAAATGCATCATCCAGCAGCTCAATTTCCGATCTCAATGATCTTCTGCACAAAGCCGTTCTGCAGACCAAGCTCGAAGAATCTCGGGAGTTTGCGCAAAAAGTGCAGGCCTCGCTCTGGGCCTCATCGCTGAAAATGAACAGCCATTCGAAGGATCGTGGGGTCAGGCAAGCTCCGTTTGTCGTTTTGATTGGCGCCACTATGCCGTCCATCCTCGCGGAAATCGGGTTCGTGTCCAATCCGCACGACGCTAAACTGCTGCGCAAAGAAGATCAGCGTCAGGCTATCGCGCAGGCCCTGTACAAGGGTGTTTCTAAGTACGCCGAAACGCTCAGCCATATGCAGATGGCGCGTGCGGGAGCAGAGTAAGTTCTCTATTCTCTGCAAATTCCGCGCTGACTGTTTCGAATAAATTCCGCGAGATGATGGGCGTGCTCCGACGGTAATGCAGCGATCTGCTCCAGTGCTTTCTCCTGTTTCAATCCCGACCTGTACAGAAGACGGTAGGCCTGTTTCAACTCGCGAAGCTCGTTCGTGCTGAAACCGGCCCGCTTTAAGCCGACAACATTCAATCCTTTCGCCGCCACATTGAAATCCGAGTAGAGAAAATAAGGAGGCAGATCGCTGTTCACACGCGTGTTTCCTCCTACCATCGCGAGGCGCCCGATCTTTGAAAACTGGTGAACCACCACTCCGCCTGAGATAAACGCGTCACTTTCAATTTCGACATAGCCCGCAATCAGAGCGCAGCTCGCAACAACTATGCGGTCGGCCAGAACGCAATTGTGCGCAATGTGCCCGGACGTCATGATGTAGTTCCCGTCCCCGATGCGCGTTTCTGATTCGGGTTTCGTCCCTCTCGAAATCGTGTAGTGCTCTCGAATTTTGTTTCCGCAGCCGATGACCAGATAGCTGCGCTCGCCGGTAAAGGCTTTGTCGAGCGGATCGGTCCCGAGTGCCGTACCCGTGGAAATCTCGTTATCGTCGCCCAGCGTCGTCCAGCGCTTCACATACACGTACGGTTCCAGGTGGCATCGCGATCCCACCACTACGTCCGTTTCGATCACGCAGAATTCGCCGATGTGCGTTCCGGGCCCGATCGAAGCGCCTTCAGATACGCGTGCGGTAGGTGCTACATAGGCGGACGGATCAATCATTCAAGCTCATTGTCGCCTCCCGCTGCGAGTGCTACCTATGGAAGATGCCTGCGCTTACCGTTGCCCAGATTGCCGCGATCTGTGAAGGCGCTGTCGAAGGGGAGGGCGATCGCCTGCTATCCGGCGCGAACACCGTCGAAGAAGCAGGACCGGACGATGTTTCCTTCGTTGCTAATCAGAAAGCGGCGGAGGCGGCAAGAAATTCCGGTGCGGGTTGTCTCATTGTGCCTCTCTCATTTGAAACGCGCCACACGGCAAGCCTCATCCGTGTTCCTGATCCACGCCGTTCGTTTGCGCGCGCCCTCACACAGTTGTTTCCGCCAGACCAAATCACGCCAGGTATCCACCCGACCGCGATCATCCATCCGGAAACGGAGATTACTTCGAACTGTCACATCGGGGCCTACGCCACCGTCGGCCGCGGCTCGGTGATCTCGGCCGGCTGCATCGTTGGCAATGGCTGTCATATCGGAAAAAATGTCTTCCTCGGGGAAGCCGCTACACTCAAGCCGAACGTCACGATCTACGAGGGGGTTCGCATCGGCCGAAGAACGTTGATCCACGCGGGTTGCGTCATCGGCGCCGACGGATTTGGTTTTACGCTTGCGGGGGACCATTATGAAAAGTTCCCGCAAATCGGCAAAGTCGAGATCGGTGACGACGTGGAAATCGGCGCGAACTGCTGCGTCGATCGTGCCGCGCTTGGGGTTACACGCATCCGCGACGGAAGCAAGCTCGACAACCTGGTGCACGTGGCTCACAACTGTGATATCGGCCGCCACGTGGTCATTGCAGCCCAAACCGGCCTTTCCGGAGGCGTGACGGTCGGCGACTACGCTGTGCTGGGAGGCCAGGTGGGTGTAGGCGAAAAAGCCAGGATCTCGGGGAAAGCCGTCGTGGGCGGGAAGAGCGGCATTCTCACCGGCCAGACTGTACCGGCCGGCGAACCGGTATGGGGGATACCTGCTCGCCCGCTTCGGCAACACCTGAAAGGGTTGGCGCATGTTGCCAGGCTGCCGAAATGGCGTGAAGAACTGGAACAGATCAGAGAAAGGATTGCAGCACTCGAGACGCCGGAACCCAAACGCCCCGAGTGAGTCATTCGTTGAAATCAGGCGAGTGTTGCAGCCAAAAGGTTTTGCTCGAGGATCGAGTTAGCCTGGGCGACCATCGCCTGAATATGCCGCAGATGTCCGCAGACCTTCTGGTCGGGCGACGTGATCTCGAGATAGTAAGCCAGGGTTTCGATGACGCTCAGCGGCTGTCGTAAATCGTGCGCAAGTTCATCAAGCGAGGCGGGTCTGGCATTTGCGGCTCGGCGGCTGCGCATTTCGCATTCAGCAAGAGATGCTTCCTGGTGGGCGATTGACATTTCTAGCAAGGCTTCACTCATCGAAAAGTTTAGGGATCCCTGCAGCGCTTGAGCACTGCATGAGACTCTGATTTTGCTTCCGAATCGCTCTCTAGTCAATACCCGATTAGGAAAAATCCTAGCCGTCGCGGGGAAGCGCTAGGGTCAGGACTTCCGGTACCCCCACTGTGATATTCTCGTGACAGAATCATCGACAAGTGGGCCTGTGGCGCAGTTGGGAGCGCGCTTCCATGGCATGGAAGAGGTCGAGAGTTCGAATCTCTCCAGGTCCACCAAAATCAGGCTGGCCTGTACGCGCTCATTGGGCGGACTCGCCTCTGACTGATCTCAAGAACACATCAACTTAACTGCGATGGTTCTGGAAATTTCTGAATCCATAGGCTTGGCGCTGAAGCACTTTTATTTTGCTGTGAGACCTTCGGTGATGCGGTTGTTGCGGGTTCGCGCCTGTGGCGCCGTTGGGACTTCATCTCTCCAGATATAGAGCGATTTGGGAGCGCCACCAGGAGCAAACCGCAAAAACGGAGCGCCGCGAGTCCCGTAAGGAGGCGCTTCGCCAAGCGGCGACAGCGTTTCTGGTTCTGGGCTTTCTCCAGCAGCAGAGAACAAAGCCGTTGCTTGCAGGTATAAATCGTCTCCAGAACCGAGTGCTGACGCAAGTTGGCGGAGAGCCGCCCGTGCTGTGGCCGGCTGAGGTTTTGTCGATGGCGCCGCATCACCGAGAGCAGACCGCGATGTTTCGCTCCGACGGGTCGATTTCCTTGCAGCAGACACGGAAAAGCATAGCCACTTGCGCGCGAAGTTAACACAGTTGGCATACGAGAAGCCCAGCTACGGCTATCGCCGACTTACCGTTCTACTGGAGCGAGAGGGTCAGATTGTGAACCACACGGTCTAATCGCTTGGAACGCCTCGGGTAACCGAAGCCCGAAAACATCCCAAAAGGACGTGAATCCACGGGAGTGTTTCCTGGGGCTGGACGTTTCATTCAAACAGACGCCGGTCAGCGTAGTGGACGAGGAAGGCCGGCGAGTGTGGCATTCAAAAACCTGCGGCCGAAGCGGTTCGGATCGCGCTTGAAATCGCTGCCTCTAGCCTCACCCTCCTAATTCGAACGGGCCGAATGCCGCAATGACTGAGTAGGCCTCCTTCTCCGCTTTCAAGTAGTCAACGAAGGCGTCGAGCGTCGTCTTTCGCCGGTCAATCCTGGCAACAGATTCCGCGAACATTCCGGCAAGAAATAGAGTGTAACCGCCAATGTGCTTCGCGCTGATACAGAAACGAGCGTCCCTCCAACACAGAATTCGATTCAATCAACATTTCGCCGAAATCTTTGAGAGCTTTGCCTCTGCTGTTACGGATCCTGTAAAGATTATCAACATGGCAAGAATCCACCAGCACGCCGGCGACGTATTTTGGTGCAGGGATGTCGTTCAGTTGAACGGTCCCGAGAAGACGGCTCCGCACCAAAGCCCGGAACAGCGCTCTTAATGGGTGGTTGCTGCTAGTCGAGCTGGACGTTTGCGGGTTGGAGCGCCGGCGATTAACCCATCGAAGACGGATTGTGGGTTGTCCCGTCGAAGTCTTCCGTGGTCTTGAAGCGTTCAATGCGTCCACTCAACGCCGCTTCCTTTGTCTTTGCCGTCAGAGCTTCCACCTGCGTCACAGTCATGGGCTTAAAACTCTGCATCGCCTGGAAAGCCTGACCCAGCCGCGCCAGAGAGTCGCAACCGTTTATCACGACAGACGTGGGCAAATTCAGCGCATAATGCAGGCAATCGATCGCGTTGATCTGGTTCAACCCGAAGATCAATCCCGAAGCGAGCGGTTTCATACCCAGCACGGCCGTTTTCTCAGCTACTAACCGCGGCACTACCTGATGAGCGAAACTGCGGAAATTGTAATCCAGCACATTCAGTGGCATCTGGCAGCTATCGAAGTGAAACCCGTTCTTCGCCGCCATGTCGAGCATATGCAAATGAATGCTCGGATCCTTGTGGCCCGTGAAGCCGACATATCGAACCTTGCCCGCCTTCTTCGCAGCCATAACCGCTTCGTGCGCCCCGCCCGGAGCGAAGTACTTATCGGCATCGGTCATCCGGATGTTTTCGTGAAACTGAATCAGGTCGATGTGATCGGTTTGCAGGCGTCGTAAGGACTCGTCGATCTGTTGTGCCGCGGATGCGCGCGTACGCCCGTTGTACTTCGTCATGAGGAACGCCTTCTTGCGATATCCATCGCGCAAGGCCTTTCCCATTCGCACTTCGCTCTCGCCGTCATGGTAATCCCACGAGTTGTCCATGAACGTGATTCCACGGTCCAATGCCGTCCGAATGATGCGGATCCCGTCGTCTTCACTCGGCACGCCGATGTGGTAGCCGCCCAGACCGATTGCCGAGACACGCTCTCCCGTTGAGCCGAGGTTGCGATAGATCACCCCATCCCGTGTCTCTCCTTGCAAAGCCGCTGCTACCGACAGGCCCGCAAGACTCGCGATGAATTCACGCCGCTGCAAATCCCAAAGATTCATAACCTGATCTCCGTGTCTACCCGACGTTTCCATTTTCTCCCGGAATCCTATCGATAACCCGACCGGCCAGGAGTCCGGGCAATGGGAACTACCGCCTGCGCGACGGGTGGTTGCCGTTTCCGACCAAGTGCGCTGTTACTGCCTGCGTGATTTCGCGTGCGAGCAGTTCGATTCCTCCCGGTGGCTCCGATACAAATTCCGGCGTCATCGGCTTCGGAAACTCATATGAGCCCTTGGCTCCATTCTCTTCCAAGCGTGCATCCGGAAGCCCAAGACGCTGCTTTAGTCGCAGCAGATCGCTGATCTTGTCTTTACTGATCCTTTGGATGGGTGCGCGCAATTGATAGGCGAGCAGAAGCGTCCGGCAGTATGTATCCAGAACCTCGACGAACCACTCGGCATGCGTCACTGTGTCGGCCCAACAGACCACTCCATGATTGGCGAGAAGGATGGAATTATGGCTGTTGACAAACGGCAAAATGGTTTCCGCAAAGGCCTGTGTTCCCGGAGTGTCGTAAGGAGCCAGGGCCACGGGGCCCACGAAAACCTCCTGCTCCGGGACGACATCCTCCGGCGGCACGATGCCGGCAATGGCGTAGGCTGTAGCGTGCGGCGGATGGCAATGGACAACGGCCCGCGCGTTGGGGTTCGCCTTGTAGATCTCCAGGTGCAGCAGAAGCTCACTCGTTTTTCGGAATCGGCCTAACATTTCTTTGCCGTCCAGATCCACCAGGCACAGATCGCTAATGGTTAAATCCGCTTTGCTGACCATACTGGGCGTGCAGAGCACCAGGTCCTCGCCGATGCGGCACGACAGGTTGCCCCCATTGCCATCGACGTACTGCCGGTCCCAAAGTTTGCGGCCGTTCCAAACCATTTCCTGACGGAGCGCCAGTCCCTCGCGCGAATAGTAGATTGCTTCTTCACGCGACAGCGGGACTCCTCCGGGCTGGGGCGGCTCGTCGAAGTATCCGGCGAGCACACGCCGAACCACCTGTTCCAGATCACAAAAGATAGGCCTCTGGTGTTGGGTCACAATAAATTCTGCCTACGGATTATCTTCGC
>JAFAUR010000752.1 GCA_019243205.1 Acidobacteriaceae bacterium
ATGAAACTGCGTGCGCAGGGGTTGAATGGCTAAATACATATTCGTAACCGGAGGCGTTGTATCGTCGCTTGGCAAGGGAATCGCCGCTGCCTCGATCGGCTGCCTTCTCGAGAGCCGTGGCTTGCGTGTCACGCTTCAAAAGTTCGATCCGTATCTCAATGTCGATCCCGGCACCATGAGTCCGTTCCAGCACGGAGAAGTTTTCGTCACGGACGACGGCGCTGAGACCGATCTTGACTTGGGGCACTACGAACGGTTCACACACGCTCACCTGACTCAAAGCAATAATCTGACCTCCGGCCGCATTTACGAAAACATCATTTCGCGTGAAAGGCGGGGAGATTATCTCGGCAAAACCGTTCAGGTTATCCCGCATGTAACCAACGAGATCAAGACCGCTTGTCGCAAGGTGGCTGCTGACGTGGACATCGCAATCATCGAAATCGGCGGGACCGTTGGCGATATAGAATCACTACCATTCCTGGAAGCCATTCGTCAGATGCGTCATGACGAAGGACGCGATAACACGCTCTTTGTCCACCTGACACTCGTGCCCTGGATTGCAGCGGCGCAGGAGCTTAAAACCAAACCCACTCAGCATAGTGTCAAAGATCTTAGGTCGATCGGTATTCAGCCCGACATATTGCTTTGCCGCAGTGAACGGCAATTGCCGCAAGATGTGAAAGAGAAGATCGCGCTCTTCTGTGACGTGAACGTAAACGCCGTGATCACGGCGAAAGACGTTCCGTCGGTTTACGAAATTCCGGTCACGTTTGCCGAGCAGGGCATCGACGAGCGCATCCTACATATGTTGCACATGCAGGCCGGTCGGCGAGATTTGTCTCGCTGGACGAGCATGGTCCAGCGCATGAATCACCCGGAACGGACAGTCAGCATCGGTCTGGTCGGCAAATATGTCGAATACGAAGACTCTTATAAGAGCCTGAAGGAAGCATTGCTCCATGCCGGCATTGCGCATCAGGCTCGCGTGGGCATCGACTGGATCGAGTCGGAACAAATGGAGTGGCCTGGTTGCCGTCGTTACTTGGAACAGTTTGACGGTATCCTCGTTCCGGGCGGTTTCGGCAAACGCGGTATACCCGGAATGCTGAACGCAATCCGCTGCGCGCGGGAAGACCGGATTCCCTATTTCGGCATTTGTCTCGGTATGCAGACGGCGGTAATCGAATTCGCCCGGAATGCGTGCGGGCTGGCGGATGCGGACTCGACCGAATTCAATCCCAACACGCCACACCGGGTGATCTATAAACTCCGCGAGCTGAAAGGCGTGGACGAACTTGGTGGGACGATGCGGCTTGGTGCTTACCAATGCCGCCTCGCGCCGGGCAGCTTCGCCCAGCGTGCCTACCAGGCGGACGAGATCAGCGAACGGCACCGCCATCGCTATGAATTCAACCGGGAATTTCAGCCAACGCTGGAGGCCAATGGTATGCGCGTGACGGGGCAGACTCCTGATGGAACCTACGTCGAAATTTGTGAAGTTCCCGATCACCCTTGGTTTCTCGGCTGCCAGTTCCATCCGGAATTCAAATCGAAGCCGCTGGAGCCTCATCCGCTATTTACGGCGTTCCTCGGTGCGGCTCTTGACTATCGCGACCGCCGCGCCCAGCCGGTCAGCGCACCGCTACGCATTCCAGAGCTTTCTCACGCCCAATGAACCACTCCGTCGAAGCGGGCGAGGGCGAAGATACTGTCACATTTTGCGGGAGCGCGCCGCTGGCCCTGATAGCGGGACCGTGCGTAATCGAGAGCGAAGAGCACGTCTGGAACATGGCTCGGTCCATTCGCGAGATCGCTGGTTCTTTTGTCTTCAAAGCGTCTTTTGATAAGGCCAATCGCAGTAGCGTCAATTCTTACCGCGGCCCGGGGCTGAGGGAAGGGGTTCGGATTCTCAGGGGCGTCCGGCAATCGGGGATCCCCGTTCTCACCGATATCCATGAGCCTGCGCAGGCTGCCATGGCGGCTGAGGGGGTCGACATTCTCCAGATCCCGGCTTTTCTTTGCCGCCAGACCGATCTGCTACTGGAAGCGGGCAAAACCGGACGTGTCGTGAACATCAAGAAAGGCCAGTTTGTCGCGCCACTCGACTTTCTCCATGCCGCCGAAAAGGTGGCCAGCACCGGCAATGAAAAAATCATCCTCACCGAACGAGGATCTTCCTTCGGTTACAACAACTTGGTGGTCGATATGCGCGGGCTCAAGATAATGGCTTCGGCCGGATATCCCGTCGTATTTGACGCCACCCATAGCGTGCAGCTTCCCGGCGCCGCGGGAAACGTGTCGGGCGGCCAGCCGGAATTTATTGAGCCGCTGGCGCGTGCGGCTACGGCGGTAGGTATCTCCGGACTCTTCATTGAGGTGCACGATCACCCGGAACGGGCGTTGTCCGACGGCGCCAATGCTCTCCGCCTGGACCTCCTGCCTTCATTCCTGGCCCGGATCCGAGCCGTCGACAGCCTAGTGAAGGACTTCGGGACTTAGAAACAAGTTACGTTGAGACAACGGCAGCCCTGGCTGGCACGTCGTATTATGTGAATCGTATGATGAGGCGCATACACGAACGCCGCGCGCGGCAGCGCGGATTTTCGTTGATTGAATTGCTGATCGTTATCGCGATCATCTTAATCATTTTGTCGATTGCGTTGCCACAAATGAGCAAATCGCGTATGAATGCCCAGGAAATGGCTGCCGTTGCGACACTTCGAACCATTAATACCGTCGAAACCCAATACATGTCCCAGTTCGGCCAGTTTGCAACCTCGCTCGCACAACTCGGGCCCGCAGGGGGTGGAGGCACGACAGAAGGGCCCAACGCTGCTAACCTGATCCCGGCGAGCCTGGCCAGTGGCGCGAGCGGGGGCTACACGTTTACCATCACGGGTACCCCGACAAACTATTCCGTCTCGGCGGTTCCCAAAGCGTTCGGGAGCACCGGCCGCCGGACCTTCTTTACGGACCAGTCCGGCATTATCCGCCAGAACTGGAGCGCGGATCCGGCCAATGATAAGAGTGAAGAATTGAAGTGATGTGAAGTCTGCCTGCCCGATCTTCTGCGCGCTGGTTCTCGTTACCCTGACCCGCGTTGCGGATGGGGCCGGTCCCACCGCTGCGGAGGTCTCCGGAGCGCTCCGCGATATCTCGGTCGATCCGAACGAAACGTACTACGTTCGTGACATCCAGCTCGATCGGGCCGGGGTTAAATTTTTCCTCACAGAGGGTGTTCTTTCCTTCGCTACGCCAATTGCGGGGCGAAGAATAGCGGCTGTTTTCACGACTGCAGAGGTCGAAGCCGGCGATGCCGAGGTGCTGGCCATGCCGCCGCGCCGCAGCGAACGAGCCTCCCTGGCCAGCTTTGCGAAAACACCGAATCTGGATGAGCACTTCCAGCTGGCAACCTTCGTTTTCTCAGACGACACGGTGCGCGAAGTGATGAACCAGATCAACGAACGCCCCGTTCATCGCGCACCCGAGTTTGCCAGCCGGTTGGGTCCTGTCGTTAATCATGTGTTGCGCGATGAAACCGGGCGGCTTGATCTACGGTTAACGCAGTCGCTACTGGACCAGCATTCTCCGGAAAAGGGCTTCTTCTATTCTCTAATCGCGGCCCCGCGTCTGGGCAGCTTCGCCGTGTTATGCGAGCCAGCGGCATTCGAGCCAGTCACCATCGGCCGGCCTCCCGAGACTAATTCTGACACTCCCTTTAAGCTTTGGACCGCGTTCCGGCCAAAAAATGGGCCGCACTACATGGCGCCTCTGCCACGCATCCATAGCTATGCCATTGAGAGCACAATTCTTCCGGATCTCAGCATGACCGTCAAAGCCAGGTTTGACATGGATCCTTCAGCTGAGGACGGACGCGTTCTCCCGTTTATCCTTTCGGATCGCATGACCATATCCCGGGCCACGATTGACGGGGAGCGGGCCGAGATCATGCAGCGAGGCGTACACTCCGATCCGTTCTCGTCGGGAGCATTCCTCCTCACTCCGGCGGAGCCCCTCCCCAATAAGCCGCATCAGATCGAGCTTGAATATCGCGGAACCGTGATACGGCAAGTAGAACCCGGCGCTTACTTCGTCGATGAACGGAATGCCTGGTACCCGCAGAACGGAACAACCCATGCGAACTTTGACCTGACGTTCCGCATACCCCAGAATCTTCGCCTGGTTTCGACCGGCGAAAGTGTCGGCGAGTCCATGGATGGCGAAGTTCGAGTCGTTCACCGCCGCACCTCAGTTCCGGAGTCGATGGCGGGTTTCAATTTGGGGTCTTACCAGGTAACCGGCTCACAGGCAGGCGGGTACGACGTTGAATGCTACTCTCCGGGCGGCGGTCATGACGAATTGCAGAACGTCGCGGCGCAAACCTCGGGAATCCTCGATTTCTTTTCCAAGCGATGGGGCAAGCTGCCGATTCGCAGCGTCGCAGTCTCTCCCATTCCGGGATACTTTGGGCAGGGCTTCCCCGGACTGATCTATCTGTCATCGGTATCGTACTTACGCGAACAAGACAGGCCAGCCGAATTGCGCAGCAGTTCCATGGATGCTTTCTTCTCCGAAGTCCTGCTGCCGCATGAGGTAGCTCATCAGTGGTGGGGAAATCTCATTGCTCCGGCAGATTACCGGAGCGAATGGCTGATCGAGGCGATGGCGAATGACGGCGCACTGCAATTTCTGCAGAGCAAGGAAGGCCCGGGCGCGCTGGTTCCGATTCTGGATCGATACCGAAGCAACCTCCTGCGACCACAAAATGGTCATTCGATCGAATCGGCAGGCCCGGTCGATTTCGGGTTTCGCCTGATGGAAAACGAAGACCTGTTCACGTGGCATGCGATTACGTACGACAAGGGAACCTGGATCTTACGCATGCTTCGCGAGCGGCTCGGAGACGATGGCTTTTTGAGAATGCAGGTCCGCATGTTGCAGGAGTTTTCGTCCAAACCGTTCACGAACGAGGATTTCAGGCGTGTCGCAAGCGAGTTTGTGCCGCCCGGCGCCCCTGATCGCGACCTCAGTCTGTTCTTCGATACCTGGATCTACGGAACGGGTATTCCGGAGCTCAACATCGAAAACGGCCCACAAGGCAGCCTGCTCGACCTCAGTGGCACCACTGACGATTTCACGGTGGACGTGCCTCTGCGCTGTCGCGATGCGAGTCGTTCCCGAGAAGTTTTCGTTCGCGCGAGTTCCGGGTCACAATCGATCCGAAGGACATCAAAGTCCGAAGTGTGTAGGCTCCCTTCTCCTTCCGATTTCCTTTACGTCCAGATCGCGAAAGAGTAGTGGGAGTACTTCTTCCCCTGGGTTGGTCGAAGAATTTTTCCGCATCGCCTATACTTTCTGTCTGTAGCCCTAATTGAAAACGAGTATCGGCGGTGCCTTTGAAGGTCTCTAGTGCGGCGTCTGCGGCCGTAGTGTGTCTTTGCCTGGCAGTTCTCGCGAGTGCCCAGACTGCGACCTCGTCCAGTGGTCGTGAATTGAGTTGTAAACCGCTCCAGATCCAGACGGCGGAGTTGACGTTTCAGCAGAGAAGCTGCCTGTATACTCGCAAGCTTCTGGCTCCCTCAATGGCTTTGCGCGCTGTAGTCAGCAGTGCCTATGGCCAGGTGCGTAACTCCCCGGCTGACCCCGGAGACGGCATGGACGTGTTCGAACACGGACTTGGCGCCTATTACGCTCGTCGTACCGGCCAGTACACGGGCGAACTGATGGCCGGCTATCTCGCAGGTGAAGATCCGAGGTTCCATCCATCGGGAAGAAACGGCTTCTGGCCTCGCGTCCGCGCCACGGTTGTCAACGTAGTTGCAGTGCCCGACGGCGAAGGGGGAAGCCGTCCCGCAATTGCCCCCATCGCCGGTTCGCTGAGCTCCGGGCTGATTTCTGTTGCGACCTATCGCACGCATAACAGCTTCGAAGACGGGTTCCGGCGCACGGGCTACGTGTATAGCGGGTATATCGGCACCGCGCTGCTGCACGAATTCCAGCCTGATCTGACGGTCTGGGCGAATCACTTGATCCATCGCAAGAAGCAAGATTGAGTGACGCCGCGCTTCTCGTAAACCTTTTACGAAAAAGGTCGTCTGGGTAGGCAGATAGCCTATGATTGGCGCCATGGCGGAGAGTCTAGACGGCCAAGTCCAATCCGCCGCCATTCCGAGAGATTTCGCGACGTGGATGACTTCCGAGCAGAAGCGAATCTTCCTCCTCTGCCGCCGCCTGCTCGGTGATACGGATGAGGCCGACTCCGCCACGCAAGATGTCTTCCTCAAAGCCTACAAGGCCATGGCGAAGGCAAAACAGGGCGAACTCGACAACCCTGGGAGATGGGTGACCCGCATCGCCGTCAATACCTGTCTTGACCGGCTCCGTTCTCGCTCCTGGAAGATCTGGCGGCGGCGTCCCGCGCCGGAAGACGAGGCGATCATTCTCGAGATGACCCCGGGCGAGAACCCAGACGCCGAGCGCCAACTGTTTGCCAAACAAATCCAGCAAAGACTGGAGCAGGCACTCAAGAAATTGTCCGATCGCCAGCGCGCCGTGTTTGCACTTCGCCACTATGACGCTTTGCCGCTCGAAGATATCGCCGACGTCCTTAAATTGGATACAGGTACGGTGAAAGCGCATTTGTTCCGCGCCCTGACTAAGCTGCGGGACGAACTGAGGGATTTGTATAACGGGCAGTGGAGCGAACCCGGTGGTGCGCGGCAGCGGAGTCGCGCGCGCACGCCATCCCGTTCGGGAGGCATACGGAGGCAACCATGACCGGCAAGTCCAACGTGTCAGGGCATTGGACTGATGAACAGTTGATTTCTTACCTGTACGGCTCTGGGCCGGAAGATCATCATCTCCAAACCTGCGATAGTTGCAAAGCGCGGGCTTCCTTTCTACAAGGGCAGCGGCGGCAGATTGACACCGACTTCAGACCCGACGATGAGGTCAGTACAGAGTTTTTGGCAGCTCAGCGCCGGGCCATCTACGCACGGGTAACGCATTCTGCCCGCGGGTGGGCCGGCATACATGTTCGTGGGTGGGCGTCTGCTGCTGCTACCGTACTCATCCTCGGTGGCGGCTTGTTCATTTATGAGCAAAACCACTCACACGAAGTTGCCAACGGCGATACAGTGACAGATGCGCAGCTTGCGCAGGAGATGAGCCAGCTTTCGCAAACGGTTGAGCCCGAGCCTGGAGCTCCTTTGCAGGCGCTGTTCGATGAGTAAATGAGAAGGCTTCGACTGTCGATCGTCATCACGTGGGCGCTGCTGCTTACGGTCCTGACTGCTTCCGCTCAGAACCGGGCTAATTTCCCTTGGTGGAACAGTCCCATCGCCGAAGACCTCGGGTTAACGGCTGCTCAGAAACAGAAAATCCACCAGATTGTCCGCGCTTACCGCGACAGGCTGTTTGACGCACGCAATGCGCACCAGAAGGCACAGGCCGAGCTCGACGATATGCTGAATGATCCGGACGTCAACTTCGACACAATAAAGCCGGTCGTGGACAAGGTTGCGACCACCCAGGCCAATGCGTCGCGCTTATTCCTGGAGATGAGCGTTCAAATCCGTGGCGTGCTCACACTCGATCAGTGGCGCGTCCTGGTCCGCCGCTGGGACGAGATGCAGAAGAAGCGGCCCTCGGAAACCCAAACGCCTCCGTAATCTCGGCCTCAGGCGGTCGCTTCAATTTGACCGCTGACGTCCTCCCATTCGGCCATGACGCGGTCCAGTTCCGCTCGCTGCGACTCGAGGAGGTTCGCCAAGCGAACGGCCTGCTCGGGTCCAGCAAAGTCCGACAGGGATAGCTCCGATTGCTGGATGTGACTCTCCAGCTCGGCGATGCGGTCTTCCAGTTGCTTCGCCTGCTCCTGCATCTGTTTGAGCTTCATTGGGTTCAACCGTTTGCCGCTCTTCGCGGTCTCAGGAGCGGGCATCAGCACGGGTTCGGCAGGGGGCACCCCGATCAGCACGTCGGCAATGGTCGGAGCGGTTTCCGGTCCACCCGCTTTCCTCCACAGATAGTCCGCATAATTCCCCGGGAACACGTGCACGGTTCCGTCCGCGACTTCAAAAATTCTGGTCGCGAGGTGCTCGATGAAGTAGCGATCGTGCGAAACGAATACCACCGTGCCCGTGAACCTCTCGAGCGATTCAAGCAGTACGTCTTTGGCACGGATGTCGAGGTGATTGGTGGGCTCATCGAGCAAAAGGAAGTTGGACGGGTGCAGCAGCATTCGCGCCAGCGCATAGCGATTGCGTTCGCCGCCTGAGAGCACGCCGATCTGCTTAAAGACATCATCTTCGCTGAAGAGGAAGCAACCGAGGAGATTCCGAAGCTCTGTCTGCGTAGTCCGAGGCGCCGCGCTGCTCAGATCGTCCAAAAGTCGCGCATTGACGTCCAGCTCTTTATATTGATCCTGGGCGAAATAGTCCGGCTCGACGTTGTGGCCCAAACGGTACTCCCCGGCCGTCAACGGTTCGGTTCCGGCGAGCAGTTTTATCAGAGTCGATTTCCCCGCGCCATTCACACCGAGGAGCGCGATTCGGTCACCCCGCTCGATAGTGAAATTCACATCGTCAAGGACGCGTTTGGACCCGTAGTGCTTTGAGACGCCCTTGCACTCGGCCACGACCCTACCGCTAGCCTTGGGCTGCGGAAACGAGAAATGAATCGTCTTTTCCTCAGGCGGCAGCTCAATGCGCTCGATTTTTTCGAGCTCTTTGATGCGGCTCTGAACCTGTTTCGCCTTCGTCGCCTGATAGCGGAACCGGTTGATGAACGCTTCAAGTTGCTGGATTTTATCCTGCTGGTTTTTGTAGGCGGCTTCCAACTGCGCCAGGCGCTCAGCCTTCTGCTGCCGGTATTTCTCGTAACCGCCCGTGTAGAACTGCACTTTCTTGTTCCAGATTTCGACGATCTTCTTTACCGTCACATCCAGGAAGTACCGATCGTGAGAGATGAGTATAAACGCATTCTCGTAATTGGTCAGGTACTCCTCTAGCCAGGTGCGTGCTTCGAGGTCCAGGTGATTCGTGGGTTCGTCAAGGAGCAGCAGATTCGGTTTTTCGAGCAGCAATTTGGCCAGAGCCAGCCGCATCTGCCAGCCGCCCGAGAACTCTTCCGTCTGCCGTCCCCAATCTTCTTTGCGAAATCCCAAGCCGGTCAGCACGGCGCCGCACTGCGACTCTATCGTATATCCGTCGCGCGCGCGAAACTCGCTATCCGCTCGCTCGAACCGGTCGGCCACTTGCGCGTATTCCTCACTTGCCGGATCCAACTCGCTCATGCGGGCCGAAAGCTGTTCGAGTTCGATTTCCAGGTCTTTCACCGCCTCGAAAACACTCATGCATTCGGCGAAGACGGTGCGGCCTTCAACCCTCAGTCCGTCCTGCGGAAGATAGCCGATGCGAATGCCTTTGGTGTAGTTGATCGAGCCGTAATCGAGGCTCTCGAGTCCGCCGATCACTTTCAGCAGCGTCGATTTCCCGGTGCCGTTACCGCCGACCAAACCCGCGCGTTCTTTTGGCGTGATGAGCCAGTCGAGGTCATCGAAGAGAAGTTTCGGTCCGAAGCGCTTACCGGCTCCTGACAGTTGGATCATTCTCTTCTATTTTCGCTATGTCAGGAAAAAATTGAGTGCGTTTGAGACGTAATTCTTCAGGTCGGCGCGTTTGACGACGGCGTCCAGAAAACCGTGCTCGAGCAGGAACTCGCTTTTCTGAAATCCCTCCGGCAACTTTTGCCGGATGGTTTGCTCGATTACTCGTGGGCCGGCAAATCCGATCAGCGCGCCCGGTTCAGCAATATTCAGATCCCCCAGCATGGCGAAGCTCGCCGTCACACCGCCTGTGGTCGGATCGGTGAGGATGCTGATATACGGGAGGCCCGCTTCGTCGAGGTGCATGAGGGCGGCCGAGAGCTTAGCCAACTGCATGAGGCTGATAGCGCCTTCCTGCATGCGCGCACCGCCTGACGCCGAAACAATGATAAGTGGGGTCCGCTCAGCCAGGCAGCGTTCAATGGCACGCGTGATTTTCTC
>JAFAUR010000696.1 GCA_019243205.1 Acidobacteriaceae bacterium
AACGGAACTGCTGAGGCGACGGAGAGATCGGGTCATAACAAGAAGCGGATCGCCGAAGCAGTTTCGTTAACCCCACTTGAACGGAGCCGTGTCCGAGAAGTCTATGCGTTTTGAATGCGGTTTCGAGTGTTTCCATCCCCAGTCAATCCGGAGAACGATCGCTTGACAGACTCCGTTTGCGTCTTACAAGCACCCGAAAACAAGACCGCCGTGAGCGGAACGACCGGTGGGATGGAGTCCAGACACACGTTAGGCGCAGCGGCTGAAAGAGAGCCGTTATGGGTCCACGGAAGGTGAGCAGGGTGGCTGGTCATGACGTATCGAGGGCGGGCAGGCGAGCCTGGAGTTGCGCGGCACTGAGGCGCGCTAATAAAACGAGTCTGCCACGTCCGCAGTAAGGACATTTTCCTTGGTCGAGTGCTGGTAGCGGGAGCGGACCTGGTTGGTTTTCGGCGGTCGCGGGTGGCGGCCGAAGCAGGGTTGAGCAGAGGCGAAGGGCATGCTTTCTTTCCCGATTCGCCAGATAGCCGAAGTGGCGAATCTTGACAAAGCCGCGCGGCAGCACGTGCAGCAGAAAGCGGTGCATGAACTCCACCGCCTCTAGGGTCATGACCTTCTGTTGGTTGCCGTGGGCCGAATCGCGCCAGCGGAAGGTCACTTGGCCGTTTTCGAAGCGCAGAATTCTTCCGTTGGAGATGGCGACCCGATGCGTGTAGTGGGCCAGATATTGCACCACGTGTTGTGGCCCGGTAAACGGCTTTTTGGCCTAGACCACCCACTTCTTCTCTTTCAAAAGCCAGGTCAAGCGATCAAAAGCTTTCCTCTCCTGCAGGGGTGCGAGGGAGCCGGAGAGCCGCAACTGACTACGCCGATAGGCCCGGCGTAGCAGCGCGAGAAAGCGGCCCCGGAACTTCGCCGCTAGCACCTTGACAGGAAGGAAGAAGTGCGGATGACGACACGGAATCCAGCGTGTCTGCTCGAAGGCCAGACCGCCCGCTGGCACCAGACAATGGAGGTGCGGATGAGGCAGCAAAAGCTGATTCCAGGTATGCAGCACCGCCAGAAAACCGAGCCGTGCCCCGAGATGCTTCGGATCGGCCGCAATCGTCAGCAGAGTTTGGGAGGCGGCACGGAAAAGCAGATTGTACACCACTCTCGGATTCTGCAAAGCAACGGGAATCATCTCCTGTGGCAGGGTGAAGATCACATGGCAGTACGGCACGGGCAAGAGTTCTTCGGCGTGGGCCGCCAGCCAGCGCTCCCGCGCCCTGCTGCCGCACTGGGGGCAGTGGCGATTTAAACAGGAGTTATAAACGATCACTTCGCGTTGGCAGTCCGCACACTGGTGGAGGTGGGCGCCGAGCGCCGCCGTGCGACACGCGCCGAGGTCGCGGAGGGTCTGCCGCTGGCGATCCGACAAGGTATGGCCCCAGCGCTGCAGAAACCCCTGTTCGTGTTGGCGAAAGACCTCGGCGACTGCGGGCCGAGGATCGCTCACGGTTGTGGATGATCTTCAGAGGGAGCCGTCGACTGAAGGGCCAACGTATCCAAGGGACTGGCGATGGCCTGCAAGCGTTGGGTGGACACGCGCAGATAGCGGGCAGTGGTCCGGAGGTCGGTATGGCCGAGCAGCACCTGGATCGTACGAAGGTCAGTACCCTGATCCAGCAGATGGGTGGCGAAGCTGTGGCGGAAAACGTGGGGATGAAGCGGTTTCTCCATCCCGGCGCGGCGTCCGGCGTGCGTGCAGACCAGACGCAGGCTCTTGGGACACATTGGATTGCCGTGGTGCTGCGTGGACGGAAAGAGCCAGTCTTTTGGCTGGCGCCAGCGCCAATACACGCGCAAGCGTTCGAGCAACACCGGCGAGAGGGGCAGCTCACGCGGCATCTGTCCTTTGCCCTCGCGGACGTGGAGCACCATGCGCTGGCTGTCAATGTCACGAACTTGCAAGAAACGTAACTCGCTCGCCCGCAGACCGGTTGCATACAGCGTGGCCAGGATGGTCCAGTGTGTCAGATTCCGGGTATGGTCCAGAACGCGCGTGATCTCTTCGGGGCTGAGTACGGTGGGCAACCGCACCGGGCGTTTGGGTCTTTGAATCTCCTCGTCGAACCAGCGCTGCTTGAGCACGCGCACATAAAGGAACCGCAGTGCGGCGCGGCTGACATGAATCGTCGACCAGCTTAAGTGATGCTCTTCGAGCAGGTATAACAGGTAGGAGCGCACTTGTTCCGCCTGCAGGTGCTCGGGACTTTGGTGGAAGTAGCGGGCAAAGCGTTCGACACAGCCGACATAGCGGCAGATGGTTTCTTCCGAGGAGTGGCGAAGCCGCAAATCCTCGATCATACGTTGACGCAATGGTGTCATAAACGACCTCCTTTCGGTCGTTTCTGCATCATGTCGAATACGCTACTTCGAATCGTTCAAATCACCCATACTGCGCGTCAGCGCTTCGTTCAAGTGGGGTTCCAGGTAAACTGACCATTCCTTCCATCAGGCTCTTACTGTCGTTCCTTTCTCAAATTTGCGCGATGCCATTCACAGTATTTACGTCCAGGATCATGACAAGATCAGTTCTGCCTTTCTCAACCTTCCCCAAAACAGCGTGATCCCTATTCTGGGCACTGATTCACCAGACCATCGGAACGAAACAGACCGCCAAAGGCAGGATTTCTGTAGTATGTCTGGTCCCTCTGATTCCGCTACGCCGTGTTTCTGTAGGAATCGGTAAACCCCGGACGGCAAGAGTGAAAACATGGTCGCCCTTCCGACAGCGGTAAAATGTCTGCTATGAA
>JAFAUR010000939.1 GCA_019243205.1 Acidobacteriaceae bacterium
CGCGGCGAGACATCTGAGCGAGCTCATTGGGAAGGCTCAAGTGGAGAGAATTCGCGAGAGTAAGCCAGCCCGATGGTTTCAGCGACGCCATCGCACGTACAGCACCGAGCGCGTCGTCGATCCAGTTGTGATGGAGTCTGAAATTCAAGGACTCGAGGACCTGACCGGCTACTTCGTCCAGCAGGACAAGGTAGTCGCAATCCGCTTTCATCCCCGCACACGCCGCTACCGCGCGACAGACCTGGTCGAACGGATCATTCCGCCTGTTGAACGTCGTCCGCTCGACCCGGAGGCAAACGAGCAGATCCCTTCCGGCAAGCCTGACAGCTCAGCAAAAAGCGAAAAGGAAGCAGTGCAAATCGGAATGGACTTCAACGTCTTTAACGCCTAGGGGCAACCATGCTGGACATCTCAAAACCACTCACAAGCGGCAAGGTACAGGGGTACTACCGATCTGAGTATTCCGCGGCCTCGAACTCCTATTTCACGCAGGGTGGAACTCTTCGTGGTGAGTGGCACGGCAAGCTTGCGGATGCTCTCAATCTGAAGGGCGAAGTGACAGCGGAAGCGTTCGATCGCCTAGCTGAGGGCCAACACCCTGAAACCGGTGAACAGCTCATCAAACACCGCGACACGATTAAGACCCAGGCCGGTGAAGAACTCGCTCATCGAGCCGGTTGGGATTTAACGTTTAATGCGCCGAAGACCGTCAGTCTCACGGCCCTTATTGGCGAGGACGAACGTGTTCGCGAAGCTCATCGGCACGCCGTCCGTGCCGCTTTAGGTGCGATGCAGGAATATGTGCAAGCCCGGCTGGGCGGGAACAATCCCGCCGAGACAACAAGCAAGTGGATTGCCGCGACATTCGAGCACGACACGGCGAGGCCGGTGAATGGATATCCCGCACCACATCTCCACACGCATGTTGTCGTATTCAACATGACCGAAGACCGTTTCGGCCAAGCTCGGTCGCTACAGCCATACGAGCTGTTCAAGGTCCAGTCCATGTCGACGGCAGTGTACCAGAATCAGCTCGAATACGAGTTGCGACAGCTCGGCTACACTCCTCAACGAGGAAAAAATCACGCGCCGGATATCAAAGGATACTCCCCTGAATACTTAGCGTCCGAGAGTCTGCGGACTGCCGAAATACAACGCGCCATGCAAGAACGTGGTGCGGTCGGGAGGGAGAACGAGAGCCTTATTAAGCACTGGGTGCGAGATGACAAATTGAAATTATCACCCGATCAGCTACGTGCGGTGCACAAAGAACATGCTGAGCAATTTGGGAACCAGCCGCCCCATGTGGTCGCCGAAGCCGCACGCCATCACCGCCGGGCATTGTCGGAGGAAAAAGTCCAGCAAAGGTCGCAAGCGGCGGTGACGTTTGCTCGCGACCGTCTTTCGGAGCGAAGCGCTGTTTTCGAGCACTTCGAAACCATCCGCGATGCGCTTCGGCATACGCACGGGCGCGCTCAATTACCGGATATCGAAGCGGAACTGGCGAGACAAAAAGAGGAAAGCAGATTTGTCGAGGTCCAACACGTTCGACCCAATGCGCCAGCGGCCCGGTACACGACTCCCCAGCTCATTGAAGTTGAGCGCGAGACCATTCAGCGAATGCGTGCCGGGCAAAACCAGGCCCAGCCAATTGCAGCTATTGATTACGCCAACATCCTAAGGCGCTATGGCGATCGGCTCAATGAAGATCAACGCCGATTGGTGTACGACGCCTTGAACACCAGGGACCAGATCTTCGGAGTTCAGGGTGGTGCAGGTACGGGGAAGACAACCGCATTGGCCGCAGTTCGTCAGGTTGCGGAAGAGCACGGATATGTGACCTGGGGACTAGGACCGACATCGCGCGCCGCCAAAGAATTGAAGCGAGCGGGAGTAGATTCTGAAACCTTGCAGGCTTATTTGACTCGCGTCCAGCAGCCGAACGAGGCTTCACGCCCGCGATTATTTTTTGTGGATGAATCCAGCCTCGCTTCTGGCAAACAGATGCGGGATTTCCTGCAAAGCCTGCAACCGCGAGATCGAGTGTTGCTCATCGGCGACACGCGACAGCATCAGTCCGTCGAAGCAGGACGCATCTTCGCAGAATTGCAGGAGGCCGGCATGAACACAACAAAGCTGGACAAGATCGTCCGCCAGAAAGAGGAGGGCTTAAGGCAGGTTGTCGAGGCAATGGCTGCGGGCAAGATCCTGGAGGGCGTAGACCTGCTCACAACTCAGAACCGCATTCACTCAGTTGAGCACCGTCAAGAGCGCTTTGAAGCGATCGCGCGCTCCTATGCTGCAGCGCCGGAAGGCACTTTGGTTATCTCCCCGGACAACAAATCCCGTCAGGAGATCAACACAGCTATCCGCAACCAAATTCGGGAGACCGGGCAATTGCCCGACGATGCTTACCGAGTGCCGATCCTCATCAATCGCCAGGAGGTGACCGGCGAAGATCGCGGCGTCGCCAGTTCGTACCACGTAGGCGATTCCGTTCGGTATCTTCGCGGGAGCGAGGCCTTCGGTCTTGCGCCAAAAAGCTATGCAACGGTGATCTCGGTTGACACCGAAGAAAACGAAATCACTGTGAGAAAAACAGACGGGCACACGGTGACCTACGATCCGTCACGCTTGAAAGGCGTCTCGATTTATGAACCGGAAATGCGCGGATTTGCGGAAGGAGACCGCGTCCAGTTCACTGCTCCCTGGCGCGACCACGCCGTCAGCAACCGGGATCTTGGCACCGTCACGTATCTCGATGAGCACGGAAACATTCGTGTCGCTCTCGATGGCTCGGACCGGACTGTTGGCTGGAATCTTAACGAGAACAAGCATCTGGATTACGCCTATGCCATGACCTCTCATTCTTCACAGGGCGCCACCGTGGATCGAGTTCTTATTCATGTCGATACATCTGACAGCCACAGCCGGGGATTAATTGACGAAACTCTTGCGTACGTCGCTACTTCTCGTCCGCGCTATGACGCCCAGATCTTCACCAATAACGAGCAGCAGCTTGGGTTGGCGCTTTCTCGCCATCACGAAAATGCCACAGCCCTGGACCCGGAGCAGATCGAAAGCTACGCGATGGGAATGTAACCATGTCGCTCGAAACGATTCTCCCTTTTCTGCAACCAATCGCGTGTTTCATCAGCGATCCCGAAATTTCGGAGATCATGGTGAACGGCGACGAGGCTGTGTTCATTCAGCGGCACGGCAAGGTTGAGCCAGTTAACGCCAAAGTTGAGCAGCGATATCTATCTACAGCGGTCAAGCGCATCGCGCGGTCACTCGGGGAAGACATTAGTGAATCGAAGCCGCTGCTTGATGCTCGTTTGCCAGACGGGTCTCGAGTCGCAGCGGCCTTCCCGCCCTGCTCGATAAAGGGAGTCACTCTCACAATCCGCAAATTTCGACCCGAGTGGTTCACGCTTGCTGAACTTGTGAATCTCGGGTCGATCCCCCCTCGGGCCGCCGAGCAGCTCGCCGAAGCTGTAATGAACCGGCAGACGGTTCTCGTGAGCGGCGGCACCGATACCGGAAAGACGACATTTACGAAAGCCCTGCTCGATTACATCCCGCACGACGAGCGCCTCGCGGTAATCGAAGACACTATCGAGTTGAAGATCGATCACCCGAACGTCGTTCGTTTCGAGGCGCGTAAAGAACAAAGAGATCCCGCCGGCAATGTCGC
>JAFAUR010001131.1 GCA_019243205.1 Acidobacteriaceae bacterium
GACGGAACCTTCGTTGATTTCGAACACAGCCTGAGCGCGGCGGTCAATAAGCTGCGGCGAGGGTTGAGCGATTCCGCTGAAAATCCACGCTATATCGAAACTGTGCCGGCGCGCGGTTATCGATTTATCGGTTTCGTTCAGGAGCAGGGCATTCCGCAAGCGGCGACACCTGTTCCGGTCGAGATTCCACAGACGGCGATAAAATCTGCTTCCAAGAAAGCCTGGTTGGCAACAGGTGCGGCAATCGGCGGTATCTTCGTTGCCGCGCTGTTCATCTGGATGGCATTGCAGCGGCCCGTCCGCCGCGAACTGCGAGTCCAGCAGCTAACGACGAACTCCGTCGATAACCCGATTTACCACGCCGTCATTTCCCCCCATGGCAACTACCTGGCTTATGGCGATGCTGCGGGCATTCATCTCAAGGTGATCGGTACCGGCGAATCCCATCTCTTGCCGAAACCTCCGGCGCTATCGGCGGACGACGTTTGGTTTCCCGTTGCGTGGTTTCCGGACGGAACACGCATTCTCGCGGCAGGGCAAGCTCAGGTCACGAGCGCGTGGAGCATTCCTATTGTTGGCGGCGCTGCTTGCCGGCTGCGCGGCAATGCGATGCCTTACTCCATCTCCCCTGACGGCTCGCTCATTGCATTTACAGCCGGCAACAATCTGATCAGCCCGCATAACCGGCCCTCGCTAATGAGCAGCGAAGTTTGGGTCATGGGCCCGCGGGGAGAAAACGGCAGAAGGATCATTGGCCGTGAATCTGGCACTTACTTTGGCTCCGTTCAATGGTCGCCTGATGGAAAGCGCATCGCATACCGAAAGCTATCGCTGGCTACGCCAGCGTTCGCCGAGTATACACTCGAGACCCGTGATCTGGCTGGCGAAGCGCCATCCGTTGTCGTTTCTAGCCGGCAATCGCATTTCCTCACGGGCGTGACGTTGGATGTGGGTTTTACGGATAATTTTTGTTGGACTCGAAACGGCCGTATCATCTATGCCGTCCACGAGCCCGCGCCGAATCACCGCGATCGAAATCTCTGGGCTATTGATGTTGATTCCAGAACGGGCAAGGCGGATGGCCGCCCGCGCCGGCTGACGAGTCTCGCCGGGTTTCAGATGGACAGTCTCAGTCTGACCGCGGATGGCAGCAGGCTCATGTTCGAGAGCGGTTCAGACCAGTCGAATGTCTATGTAGGACGCATCCTGCCCGGCGGCAATTTAGAAAGCCCCAGGCGGCTGACCTTCGATCAAAGATACAACAGTCCGTATGCCTGGACACCTGACAGCAAAGCGGTCATTTTCCGTTCAGACCGCACTGGCAGGTTTTCGATTTACAAACAAGCGTTGGACGAGCAAGAAGCGGAGCTGATACCTACCGGGTCCGACAGTATCGCAGTTGCCCGAATGAGTCCCGGCGGGCGATGGCTGCTCTACACGACTTTCGCGAATGTGAATTATCCGGATCAGTCCGAACTTACTCGCGTGATGCGCGTACCGATCGGAGGAGGTGCGCCCGAACTGCTTTTCGATACCGAAGCGACCGACGTAGGCATTTCTTGCGGCATCCCGGCCGGCACGGCTTGCCTGATCTCACAGACTGATCCGAAGAAAAGGCAGGTGCGGCTGCAGACATTCGATCCTGCGACTGGGAAACGCCGCCCGATATTCGAGGTTGCGGCTCTGCCCGAAAGAAGCGTCAACTGGACCATATCTCCGGATGGCTCACACATTGCAATGACGGGCGTCGATCCACAAGGCCGAGTCGAGATCCGGTCGCTTACCGGCCGCATTGAGCGGGCCATCGAGATGAAAGGATGGCCGCACCCGCTCTTTGTCGAGTGGGCTGCGGATGGCAGAGCAGTTAACGTCGAGCATTTCGGGCTGATTTCATCACCTTCCGGACCAATTGGAGTCACGTTGCTACGTGTGAATCTGGACGGCAAGGTGCAGCCCCTGTGGGATACAAAGGCAGGGCGCCATGTATGGGGTATTTCTTCCCCCGACGGCAGGTACTTGGCGATTCGGGCACCTGCCGTCGAGCGTAATGCCTGGATGATCGAAAATTTCTAGCTAGGGCCCTATTTGCTGCTCATTTCCCGTCGCAGAACGAGGATGGCGCTTATTCCGATGACGGTTAGCGCGAGTGAAGCCGGTTCGGGAACTGCCGGTGCCGCTCCCCCGATGAGCCCTGCAGACTGGCTGATATCGCTGACGAAGCTGGTTGTCCCGTTCGACACATCAACCGTCACCACCCGACTCGTATTTCCATTGAAGCCATAGATGGTTCCATCGACATTGGCGATTGTGATCAGGCCGAAATTGGTGGCCGCGATTTTCGATGCGTGCCCGGTGCTTGGATTGAGCTGGTACATTTCAGGCGAAATTACGATCGTAGACGCGGAGGTGGCGGGATTGAAGGTCCCGGCGTCGAAGTTCGCGTACAATTTTCCTCCGAAACCGAATAAGTTCTCATCGTAGAAATTGAACGAACCATCAGGGTTGGTGGATGCCGGAATAAACGGAACTGCCGGAATGCCCGTTGCCCCGACCAGCGTCGCTTTTCCTGTGACGGGATTAACGGTGTACAGATTGTTTGCGAAGTCGGTTGCGTAGAGCGTCCCGCCTGCCGCTCCAAATGAAAGTTGGCAGTTTGATGTGTAAGGACCCGGTATCGAACAGTTGGCAAACCCCGTATGGCCGACCACGGATATCGCGCCGGTGTTTGGGTTGATAGAATCCAAATCTCCATTGAAGGACATAGTCAGCAACGACCCATTTCGGCCGGGCGCGAGATATTGAATCGTGGAAGGAGTCGAACTAATCGCAGAGAATTTCCCGGTTGCGAGATCCATATCGCCATATTGCTGATTTGGAGTCCCCTCATTTGCCAGCACGTGAACAATCGGATCGGCGCTGACGCAAGTGGCTAATAGAAACAGAATGAGCGCTGATGGAATGATTAGCTTTTGTGGTAAAACCATACGCCTCCTCGTGAGCAGAAACGACCACTCTACGAAACACCTTGTCTAGCTATTGCTGCTCGTCGTGCGCTTCCTCCTCTGCGGCCACTCCGGAAACGGTTCCCGTAAACTCCCCGGTAGCGGCAAACAAAACGGGATTGTTGGGATTGTCGGCCGGCCCGTTCACCACCGGCAGCACAAGCTCGGTCATCGTAAGGACGCCGGATGCATGCTTGAAACGGCCGGTTCCCCCCGTGACTTGAAAGATCAAAGTACAGTGGGCGTCGTTAGCCTCGAGATTTATGCAATCGCTCCCCTTCGTGAGATTGACATACAACAGACTGCCGTCGTGGAAGCGAAACACGCCCCCGCCGCCCGGTTCCACTAAATAGAGATAGTTCGAGCCTGAGCAAGTGGGGGACGACGATGGAGAATTGTCGATCGCTCGTAAAAGACGAACGGTGAATGAGCCTAGGGGACCGTTCCCGGCGAAATTGTCTTCGTCGTTACTTGTGTTGGTGTATTGGAGATTGTTGGCGCTGTTCTCAGAGGTTCCCGAAAACGCCATTTTTACGTGATGCGTGTGCTCTGAATTGCTATCCTGCGCCGGCTCTTCCTGCGCGAGGATGCCGACCGGCATTGCCGATGCGATGAATAGGGTTGTGGCGATGATCCGCGTGGGAGTTGTGAGTTTCATACAGGCGAACTTACGCGCCATCACAGGTCGCGTCCAGACACACGCGATCATTTGTGAATCATCCGCCAAGTTCTTGCAAGCAAGATAGATACTCTGCCGGTTCATCTCGCAGCGGCGGCTGTCATCAAATTGGGTCGCGCGAAGATGAGCTTCACGCAGCCGCACGGAACTGGATTGGGGCGGCGCTGTCTCCGGCGAATGTGGCAGAGTTGAATGAAGCGATTCGCGAGGCGCTCCAGCGCGACCGACGCATTTTCGTGTTGGGCAGAGCTTAAAGAGTCAATTTCCGGAGCGCGGCTGGATCACGGGCAACCCGGAAGTAGCGGATCTTGGCCGCATAGATCGCGAAATACGGCCAAGCATAGATCTACACATCGCGACTAGAACGAAGCCGCTGGCGCGGCGGACGCCCGAGGCGTGATCGCATTTGGAGCGAAGCCGTGGCGGTGCCCTGAGCTAGCTTCGGTCACAGAGAAAGGAGTCTCTGTGACGAAACTCATTCAGCGGATGCGCGAAGAACTCGTGCGCCGCAACTATGCCGAAACAACGATCCGGTCGTATCTGCAAGCGATGGAGGATTTCCGGCGCTTCATTCAGAAGCGTCTGGACCAGGTCAGTTCGGAGGAGATTCGCAGGTACCAAGTTCATCTCCTCGAAGAAAGAAGGCTGGAACCTGGCACTGTGGCCTATCGTGTAGCCGCGCTGCGGTTTTTCTACGTGAGAACACTCAAGCGCCCGGCGATGAAAGAGGATTTACCGTATCCGCATTCTCCGAAGCATGCCCGCCGGCTCCCGACGATCTTGACACCGGAAGAAGTGTCCCGGCTGATCGATTCGGCACGCAATCTGTTTCATTACGCCATGCTGTTGACGATGTAT
>JAFAUR010000005.1 GCA_019243205.1 Acidobacteriaceae bacterium
CAGAAGCGCGGTCCACCCGTCCTTTCCTCCTCTGATCAACGCATTGCTTAATTGAGCAGGTTTGCGCGCCAACTCGACATGCGAGTCGCGCGCAACAGGACTATTGGAGGATCCGTGTTGCGGTTTCTGGTTGCACGGCAGAAGCTCATCTTAATTCTTCTTGGTGCATCCGTTCGTGTTCTATCAGGTCAGCAAACCGTAGATCATGCGAGCGTAAGTGGCCGAGTTACGGACCCGTCGGGGGCCGTCATACAAGGAGCGCAAGTTAGCGTTCGGAACGCCGATACGAATGCTGTGAGCTCGGCACAGACAGATCGGGACGGGCGCTTCCGATTTTCCTATCTCCAGGTTGGCCGCTACCTGTTGACCGTAAGCCATCCCGGATTCGCCAGTGCTTCGCAATCTCTGACACTGACCGTAGGCTCTTCGTTTGAGATACCAGTCTCGCTGGGGCTTGTAACCAAATCGACAAATCTCACCGTGACGGCGGAAGCGGCAGTGCTCGAAGCAGCGCGATCCCAGATTGCCGGGACAGTCCAGCAAGCAGAGATCCGCTCGCTCCCGCTCAATGGCCGCAACTTGCTGGACGTCGCGCTTCTGATCCCGGGGGTGTCGCCTACCAACACAGGTGCGAATCAACTTTTCGCCGAGACCGCCGCGTCACCAGGCCAGGGAATCTCGATAGATAGCCAACGCAACTTATCCAATAGCTTTGTGGTGGACGGCCTGTCGGATAACGATGACGCCTCCGGTCTGACCGGTGCGTTTTATGGTCTGGATATTGTCAATGAATTTCAAGTTGTTACTTCGGGCGGACAGGCCGAATTCGGGCGTGCGCTCGGCGGGTATGTCAATATCGTGACCAAGAGTGGCACGAACTCACTCCATGGCGATGTGTACGGATACCTGCGCAATCAGCGGTTCGATGCCGCGAATGCACTCTCGCATACCGTGCTTCCTCTAACTCAGGCGCAGTACGGAGCTAGCCTGGGCGGCCCGATCATTCGTAATCGAACGTTCTATTTCTCGAATTTCGAGCGGCGTGACCTGAATCAGTCGGGCTTAGTGACAATTTCACCGGGGAACGTGAAAGTCATCAATGACCGCCTCACTTCTGACGGCTATCCGGGATCGTTGATCTCCACGGGTTTGTATCCGAATCCTGTCCACATGACCAACTTCTTCTCCAAGCTCGATCACCAGTTCACGGATGACGATCAGTTCAGTGTTCGCTACAGCCTGTATGACGTTGGCAGCTTGAATTCCCGCGGCGCCGGAGGACTGAATGCCCCGAGCGCATCAGCCAACCTCTACGATCGCGATCAGGTCATCGCTATGGCCAACATTGCCACGCTCTCCCCACATCTGGTCAACGAGACGCGCGGTCAATTTTGGAACAGCGATCTGAAAGCGCCTCCTTCGGATCCCGTCGGTCCCGCGGTCAGCATTTCCGGAGTTGCTTCCTTCGGCACGTTATCGGCTTCGCCTACTGCTCGCTTGAATAAGCTTGTCGAGGCCGCCGACAATCTGTCATACCAGGCGGGCGCTCATGCGATCCGTGTAGGAGCCGATTTCCTGTACAACGACAACACGATTACGTTTCCCCGATCGGTCCGCGGCAGTTATTCGTTCTCATCACTCGCTAACTTTCTGGCAGGCACTTACAACAACTCGGGCTTCACTCAAACGTTTGCAAATAGCGTAGTCTCACAAACCAACCCCAACATCGGGTGGTACGCCCAGGATCAATGGACAGTAAACGACCGCTTTACCCTGAACCTCGGGCTTCGGTATGATTTGCAGTTTCTTCGATCGATTACGACCGACACGAACAATTTAGGTCCTCGTGCCGGATTCGCATGGACCCCGTTCGCTTCCCGGAAAACCCTGATTCGCGGCGGCTACGGTCTTTTCTACGATCGCGTACCATTGCGAGCGCTTGCGAATGCTCTCTTATCCGCAAACAACACCACGAACCCTGTGGATCTTAGCCAGATCAGTGTGAGCCTCTCGCCGGCACAAGCGGGGGCGCCGGTGTTCCCGAATATATTGGGCCAACTGACGGTCCCGCCCGGCGTTCTGTTCAATTTCACGACCATGAATCCAAAGCTGCAAAATGCTTATTCGGAGCAGGGAAGTATAGATATTGAGCAACAATTCGGACAGAAAACAACTTTGGAACTCGGCTATGAACATGTACGCGGGCTCCACTTACTAATGTCCGTGAATCAGAATGTCCCAACCTGCGTCGCATCGGGAAACAATAACGGCTGCCGTCCGAACCAGAATTATGGCAATAACAGCCAGTATTCCTCGCTTGGGGACTCGCACTACGATGGTTTGCACGTTTCATTTGTGCAGCGCCCAGTTTACTGGGGAGAATATCGAGTCTCCTATACGTATTCGAAAGCGCTCGATAATGTCGGCGAGTTCTTCTTTAGCTCGCCCGTGAACAATTTCAATATCTGGCAGGACTACGGCCGATCGGATGATGACCAGCGGCACCGCTTTGTTTTCGATGGCTCAATTCATACTTCCTATGCCCACGCGAACACAGCCTGGCAACATCTCACGCATGGTTTTCAACTGACTACGATGCTGCAATACTATTCCGCGCTACCGTTCAATATCACGACGGGCGCAAATACCATTCAAGGCACGGCGGCGCGGCCGACAGTAAACGGGGTCTTTATCAATCGGAATGCAGGATCCGGCTTCGACTTCTTTAACGTGAATGCACGATTAAGTCGTACATTTCAACTCACGGACCTGTTCCGCCTCCAGCTCATTGCCGAGGGATTCAATCTGACGAATCATCTGAACGGAGTAACACTCAATGGCGTTTTTGGAACGGGAATTTATCCGACGAATCCTGCTCCGACTTACAAACAGATTACTGCGGTCGGGGACCCGCGTGCCTTTCAGTTCGCGCTTAGATTCTCCTTCTGACGACGAAAGGTTCCAATGCAATTATCTTTCCTCTTTGCTCTGGTTACGGTTATTCCGCAGGTGCAACCATCCAGCCCGAACCGGCAGCCGCAGATGGCCGCAGTTTCCGGCTTGACAGCTGTTGTATTTGGAAGCGGAAACTCGATTTGGATTTCCGTGTCTCACGACGGCGCAAGAACGTTTTCGCAGCCCAACAAAGTAGCGCAATATCCGGCGTTGGCGTTAGGCCGTCATCGCGGTCCGCGGGTCGCGATTTCCGGCAAAACAATTCTCGTCACGGCAGTCTGCGGTGACCGGGTCGCGACCGGTCCGCACTCGCATGGAACGCCGGCAGAAGGTGATCTGGCGGCCTGGCGGTCCACTGATGAAGGCGCCCACTGGTCGAAACCGGTGCTGATCAACGATGTTGCAGGATCCGCACGCGAGGGATTGCATTCCATGATAGTCGGACAGACAGGCGAATTCGCTGCAGTCTGGCTCGATCTCAGATCCTCTCGTACACAACTCTACGGAGCTTATTCGGAAGACGGCGTTAGGTGGTCAAAGAACGAACTGCTTTATCAATCGCCTGACGGAACCGTCTGTCAATGCTGCGCT
>JAFAUR010000171.1 GCA_019243205.1 Acidobacteriaceae bacterium
TAAGCCGAAAGAGCGAATCGCTTTCATAATTTCGATCACAGACGCAGCTACAATCGGATTTTGACTTCCGATTTCGAGCCGCTGTTTCGCAACCCGCATCTCGCGACCATTGCGGGTAACTTCTGGCCCAGATCCATTGATGAAACGCGCTTTCCACAGGCGCGCAAGCTGTACCGAGTTGATGACAAGAATGCCGTGGTTTCGATCGAACATCAGCCGGGCAGTCTTCCGGCTCGCGGGCAGATAGTTTTTCTTCACGGTCTCGAGGGGTCCGCCTCAGCAGGCTACATTCAGAGCTTTGCCCAGCATTCGTTAGAGCGCGGCTTTGGTGTACACAGGCTGAATATGCGTACTTGTGGCGGTACCGAAGACCTGTGCGAAACCTTTTACCATTCCGGATTAACTGGCGACCCGCTCCACGTCCTGGAACAAATCTTTGGTCGGTTCGGCGCCCCTATCTATCTGATCGGCTTCTCGCTTGGTGGCAACGTTGCCCTCAAACTGGCGGGCGAACTCGGTCAGACCAGCCTGCTCGCCGGCGTGTGTGCAGTCTCAACGCCGATCGACCTGGCTGTCTGCGTGCGGGCACTCGACCGCCCTTCGAATTGCCTCTACGCGCGGCGATTTCTCACGCGGCTCAAAGATCGAGTGCGCCGTAAAGCGGCCACATCCCCGGGCTTCTACTCAACCGGCGCCCTAGAGGACGTCCGGAGCATCTGGGACTTCGACGACAGGTTCACAGCTTCGCTGTTTGGCTTTGGAACCGCTGCGAATTATTACGCGACCCAGTCTGCCGCTCGCTTTCTGCACCTGATCCGGATCCCTACGCTCGTGATCTGTTCCAAGGACGACCCTATTGTGCCGTTTCAGGTTTATGATCACCCTGCGTTCCAGACCAACCCGGCCCTGAGTCTCGTGGCTACCAAACACGGTGGGCATCTTGGCTTCCTGGCGAAGCGAAAGCCGCGATTCTGGATCGACGGCGTCGCGCTCACCTGGATCGAGCACCTGGCCGGTGATTCCTCCGGGCGCGGAACAAAGGTCGAGCATCTTACGTCTGCATAGAAAGTCTCTGGTATGACGCCTAAGTTTCGACCGAGCGCCTCATTCTGGGAAGCGGGCCGGATCGCACTCGACTCGCTGAACAAGAACAAGCTTCGCAGTTTCCTGACTCTGCTGGGGATCATTCTTGCCACGACAACGCTTATCTCAGTGACAGCGTTGATCAACGGCATGAACCTGTACATCGCGAACAAGGTCTCCAATATGGGATCCGACGGGTTTCGCATCGTACGGATGGTGTGGTTGGGACAGCGCGACGCCAAGAAGCTAATGTTGGCCAACAAGCGCAATCCTCAGATCAAGCCCGAGGATTACGAATTCGTGAAAGAGCACGCGACCTTGCTGAAAGGTGTCGGTATGGTGGCTTCCACGTCAAGCCGAGTCGGGTTCGAGGGGCAGTCGAGAGACGGCGTCAGCGCACAGGGGGTTACGGCCAACATTCCTGAGCTAAATAACGTACAGGTTGACGCGGGGCGCACGATCTCTGAGACCGAAGAGCAGCGTCACGCGCGCGTGGCGTTCATCGGCTCCGACATACGTGACACGTTCTTTCCGAATCGCGATCCGATCGGAAAGACGATTTATGTCAACAAAGTTCCCTTCGAAGTAGTAGGCGTTGCGAAAAAACTTGGCAGCGTTTTCGGACAGTCTTTGGACAATTTCGTCATGATTCCGATTGAAAGCTATTTCAAACTCTTCGGGTCGCAGAAGGGAATGAGTATCGTCTGCAAGGCAATTGACCAAGCTCACCTGATGCAAGCTGAGGATGAGGTCACGATGCTTTTGCGGGCGTTTCGCCATCTGCGGCCGGGACAGGATGACAACTTCGGAATCATTTCCTCGGACTCGTTCGTTACATTGTGGCAACGGCTGACGGCCGCCATTGCGGCTACCGCTGTGGGGATCGTGTCGGTCTTTATGGTGGTCGGAGGAATCGTCATCATGAATATCATGCTTGCGGCCGTTACCGAGCGCACCCACGAGATTGGCATCCGTAAATCGCTCGGGGCTCGTAGGGCAGACATTCTGAACCAGTTTCTGGTTGAATCGGCGACCCTGGCCGCAACCGGCGGGTTCATTGGTGTCGCCATTGCTTGGGCGATCGCCATGCTTGTTCGAAACGCTGCTTCCGTGCCTATGGCTCTGCCCTTGGTGTCCATTGTTCTGGGCGTGGGACTCTCAACTGTGGTGGGCCTATTCTTCGGCATTTATCCCGCCCGGCAAGCCTCGAAACTTGACCCGATTGAAGCGTTGAGATCCGAATAGCCATGAACTGGCTCGCTTTCTTCAACGCGGCCGCGCTTGCCGTTCAGACTATTCAAGCGCACAAAATGCGAGCGCTTCTGACAGTGCTCGGCATTGTTATGGGCACCGGAACCATCATCGGTGTGGGCGCGATTCTTACAGGCTTCGACGCGTCGATTTCCGCTGTGCTCAGCAGTTTCGGACCAGAGTCGATCATCGTTTTCAAGTTCCCCGTTGGGCCTAGAACAAGCGACCTGACCGGAGAGGAACGGACGCGCAAAGATCTCACCTATGAAAACGCGGTACACTTGCGCGCGAAGTGCGACGCCTGCGAACAGGTCTCGCCCATGCTGATCATCAACGGCGTGAATATGTACGCCCGGTACAAGGGCAACGATATCTACGGCATCAATCTGTTCGGGGTCGAAGAGGCTTACGAGCGTGAAGGGCAGGTGGATATGCACGAGGGCCGCTTCTTCACAGACGAAGAGGGGCGAGGGCGTGCAGCAGTTGCCGTACTCGGCGCCGACATCACGAAAAGCCTGTTTGCGAATGAGAATCCGGTCGGGAAACGAATCAATGTAGCCGGCCATGAATATGAAGTCATCGGGACCATGAACAAGCCGGCGGCTTCCATGTTCGGTTCTGACGACGTGCGGATTGTTGTTCCCTATTTGACCATTCGGAAGAATTACCCGGCCGAGAAAGAATTGGCGATTGTGGTGATGGCGCGTAAAGGTCAGCTGGCAAAAGCAATGGACCAGGTAAGGGTTATTCTGCGGATCGATCGCCGCGTGCCCTACACGAAGCCGGACAATTTCGCGCTCTCTACAGCCGAGCAAATGGTGAGCGACTTCCGCCAGATCACTTCGATGGTGGCGCTTGTGATGGTGGTGCTGAGTTCCGTAGGGCTGCTGGTCGGCGGCATCGGCGTGATGAACATCATGCTGGTTTCGGTAACTGAGCGAACGAAAGAAATCGGCGTCCGCAAAGCCATCGGCGCAAAACGCTCCGACATCATCCTTCAATTTTTGTTGGAGGCGGTAGTGCTCACGGCACTAGGTGGGTTCGCCGGGATCGTATTCGGATGGTTGATTGCCGCGGTCAGCCGCCTCATTTTCCCGACCCTGCCGACGAGCGTTCCGCTGTGGGCCGCGGCACTCGGGCTGCTGATATCGGCAGGCACCGGATTATTCTTCGGAATCTGGCCGGCAAGCAAAGCGGCGAAGCTCGATCCGGTCGAGGCGTTGCGGTACGAATAACTTCAACCGGCAGCGCTGTATTTTTCGTAAGCTTCGTCCAGAAGCTCGATTACATGTACTACGCGCTGGCCGTTGCTCAATAGTCGCGCCCCCGCGGCTAGCTGAAGCATGCATCCCGGATTGGCCGTCGCAATCACTTCGGCCTTGGTAGTCTCGATGTACTTCATTTTGCCTTCGAGAATCCGCATCGCCATCTTGTTCTGGACGACGTTGTAAATTCCGGCGCTCCCACAGCAGAGATCGGCCATAGGCATCTCTCGAAACGAAAGTCCGGGAATACTTTTCAGCAGCTTGCGTGGAGCTTCTTTGATTTTCTGCCCGTGGGCCAAGTGGCAGGAATCCTGGTACGTGACGGTGTACGGCAGGGGAGCCATCTGCCTGTTCAACTCGATCGAAGCAAGGAATTCATTGACGTCTTTCATGCGCGCCGAAAAATCGCGTGCTTTCTCCCCGAACGCTGGATCGTCTCGCAAGAGATGTCCATATTCCTTCAATGTGGACCCGCAGCCTGCGGCATTCGTAAGGATCGCATCGTAACCGGAATTCGCAAACGCCTCGATGTTGATCCTGGCGAGCTTGCGCGCGTAGTCCGACATCCCTGAATGGAGGTGCAGCGCGCCGCAGCAGGTCTGGTCAGCGGGAATGGTGACTTGACAGCCGTTCTCTTGCAGAACGCGAACCGTCGCCTCGTTTAAACGCGCAAACGCCACATTAGCGATACACCCGGCGAGAAATGCGACATGATAACGCTGTTCCCCGCTGGCCGGGAACGTTTTTCCAATCGCCCGGTAGAAAAACGGAACTTCGGCCGTAGGAGATAGGGCTTCGAGATCCGATAGCCTGCCGAACGGCTTCAATATCCCCGAATACCGGACAATGCTTTGGAGACCTGTGGCTCGGTATAGGTACAGGCACGCACCGGCGAGTTGAAGTCCGACCGGTGAACTCAACAGATGTTCAAAAATGAGCTTGCGTGTGAGGCGCTTCCAGATTCCAGGCCTCTCTTGCGCTTGGATTGCGGCGCGCGCGGATTCGATAATTCGACCGTACGGAACACCGGAAGGGCAGGCTGTTTCGCAGGCACGGCATGCAAGGCAGAGATCCAGATGCTGCACGTGCGAGGCTGTGAGCGCCTCACCATTAGCGATCTGATTGATCTGATAGATCCGTCCTCGGGGCGAGTCCATCTCGAGACCCAAAACACGATAAGTCGGACAGACATTCAAACAGAGACCGCAATGGACGCATTTGTCGAGATCCGCCTGATCGGGGCGATCGTGAACCGCGGCGGACCGAAGAGAACTAGATGCGGCCATAGAGGCGAGATCGGTTAAGGAGACCGACCGGATCGAACATGGATTTCACTCTTCTCATCATGGCAAAGGTATTAGAATCAGTTCCGCACAAATCCGACAACCACAGATCTCGCGAGCCGCGTACTTCATCGGGAGCGAAATCTACCGTGACAGTCCACTTCTTCTGGCGTGCTGCGTTCCAAATCGGGGCTATACCGTGTGCCGAAGCCAGATAGACATAGCTGATGCCCGAGCCGGCGCGCGCAAGGCAGGCGTCCGATGTGCAGCGTAAAACCTGCGGCATTTCGCTGAGAGGCGAGGAGATCCTTAGCACAACCCCATTGGGTTGGCGTTTCAAGAACTCCGGAGTGAACTCCTGGATTTTTGCCCAGAAGGTCTCCTCATCCCCGTGCGGCAGTGTTTCGAAGTCGGAGAGTTCGCGCGAATACCTCGCCAGCACGGATCTCGAGCCCTCTCCGCGAACTGCCAGGACGAAGCCGCGTTGTGAGAAACGCGCGGCAACTGCTGGCGTAAGGATATCGATAGCGAGTGGCTTCAGGACGCTCCGGAGCAATTCGTCACGTTTCGTGAACACCGGACCGGGCTCCTGCGACGAGAAAAGAAAGGTCTGCGTTTTTTGCGGAAGAGGGTGTACCCGAAAATTAATACTAGTCAGGACGGCAAGCGTGCCGAAACTGCCGATCATCAGTTTGCCCATATCGAGCCCGGCCACGTTCTTCACCACCATCCCGCCGGTCTTTACCAGGTCCCCTTCCAGGGTGGCGAATGTCATCCCGATGCAGAGATCGCGGGCGGTTCCGAAGCCTCGGCGCATGGGGCCGCTCAAATTTGCCGCCACCACACCGCCGATTGTTCCGCTTGCGGCAAACGGCGGGTCAAGAGCGATCATTTGCCCTTCTCGCCTGAGGGCTGCCTGGAGATCCGAAAACGGCATGCCCGCCTCCACTGAAAGTGTCAAATCATCTCTTTCGTAATGAAGGATCCGGCGCAGGTTCTGAGTGCTGATATTGATTTCTGCCGGCAGGATCGGACCTGCCATGAGGCGCTTGCTGTTATTACCAGAAATCGATATGCTTTTTCGGCTGGCAGCCCCATCTTTCAGCGCTTGTGCGAGATCCTCTGGTGAACTTGGCGAGATCAAATTCATATTCTTAGTGGTCTGATTCTTGATTTCAGTAAGTGCCGTTCAGAGCTTCTGTTTTGCTAAGATCGCCACAGACCAGAGCACGCTTCAGGCCGGGTGTTCTGCTTACGGCCTCACTGAGGTTTCGGCAAATTGTCATGAATTTTGAATATACGGCGGAGCAAGCCCAGCTCCGAAAATCGATTCGCGACTTTGCGCAGGCAGAGATCGCGCCCCACGTTCTCGAATGGGACGAAAACCAGACGTTTCCGCTCGACGTGATAAAGAAAGCAGGTCAACTTGGACTGCTTGGGGCTATCTTTCCGGAGGAACTGGGAGGCGCCGGCCTGGGGTATATCGAGTATTCGATCGTGATTGAAGAACTTGCGAGAGTCGACCCGAGTGTCGCGCTGATCGTCGCGGCGCACAATTCGCTTTGCACCAATCACATCTACCTCGCTGGGAATGATGAGCAGCGCCGCAAGTACATTCCCAAACTCGCGACAGGCGAATGGATCGGATGCTGGTCATTGACGGAGCCGGAAGCGGGCTCCGATGCAGGCGGTACAAGGTCTACGGCCGTGCTGAAAGACGGTCACTGGGTTCTGAACGGCGGCAAGACTTTCACCACCAACGCCCAGTACGCACAGGTCTGTGTTGCAATGGCCGTGACCGACCGGTCAGCATCTCAACATGGTATCTCCGCGTTCATACTGGAAAGCGGCACACCCGGTTTTCGGGTCGGAAAAAAGGAGAATAAGCTGGGCATGCGTGCCAGTGCGACCGGTGAAGTACTTTTCACGGATTGCCGGCTGCCGGCCTGCCACCTCTTGGGAAAACAAGGCGAGGGGTTCGTAGACAGTCTCCGAATTCTGGATGGCGGACGCATATCGATTGCCGCTCTTGCGGTTGGCGTAGCTCAGGGCGCATATGACGCCGCCCTGAAATACTCGAAGCAGCGAAAGCAGTTTGGGCGGCCCATTTCGGAATTCCAAGCGATTCAGGACAAACTCGCCAACATGGCTACCTCGATCGAGGCAGCGCGGTGGCTGACGTACTGTGCGGGAGCGCGGAAAGATGCCGGAGCGCGTGTCACTAAGGAATCGGCGATGGCAAAGCTGTTTGCGTCAGAGATGGCGGTTACGGTAGCAGATCAGGCGCTCCAGATCCACGGGGGTTACGGTTTCATCAAGGACTACCCGGTGGAGAAGTTTTACCGGGATGTAAAGCTCTGCACGATCGGTGAAGGTACCAGCGAGATCCAGCGCCTTGTGATTGCGCGCCAGCTCCTGAAAGAATAGCTTGACGACTCCGCAGCTAAAAGACCGTATCCTGTCCGGCGATTTGCGAGCGCTGGCACGAGCGGCAAGCCTGATCGAGAATCAAACTCAGGCGGGACGGGACATAGTTGCGTCTCTGTTTTCGCAAACCGGCAGAGCCGCCGTGATCGGAATCACCGGTCCACCCGGAGCAGGGAAGAGCACGCTGGTGAACGAGATGACCAGGACTCTACGCAGCCAGGGTGAAAAGGTCGGGATTATCGCCGTCGATCCGAGCAGTCCGTACTCGAAGGGCGCCATCCTTGGCGACAGGATCCGCATGAATGAGCACCATGCCGATCCGAACGTCTTCATTCGCTCGACAGCCACGCGAGGCAGGCTGGGAGGCACTGCGGAATCCACGATGGAGCTTGCGCTATTACTGGACGCCGCCGGATACAATACGCTTCTGGTTGAGACGGTCGGGGTCGGGCAGGACGAAGTGGAGATTGCGCGGCTGGCCGATGTGACACTACTGGTTCTGGTGCCCGGCTTGGGAGACGACGTACAGGCCATCAAAGCCGGTATTATGGAGATCGCAGACGTATTCGCGATAAATAAGGCGGACTTGCCCGGCGCTGACCGCCTCGAGTCTGAAATTCGTCACATGCAGAGTCTTGCTCCTGCGGCGCAGCGTCAAGAATCTGCGCCTATACGCAGAGTGATTGCGACCGAAGGAAAAGGTATCGACGATCTGCTTGCGGTAGTTCGCGTCGTCTACCAAACGCGCGGAAAGAAGCAACAGGCGGAACTGTGGAGCGTGAGACTGCGCGAGATGATGCGGGATCGCTTGCTTCGATCTTTATCCGAAGAGGACTTGAGAAGACATGCGGTGAAGGTAGCGGAGAGAAAAGAAGATCCCTACGCTGCACTCGACCATCTGACAAGCGCGATGCTTTCTGTGCCGGAGAACAAGGCTTGAACACGGAGATTGACCACCTTGGAATTGCGGTTCGCGCTCTCGACGAGAGCTTAACGTTCTACCGAGATCTCCTTGGCATGCCCGTTTCGAATCGAGAACATGTGGCGGCGGAGAATGTGAACGTTGCGATGTTGCCGTGTGGTGTCGCGCCCGGAAGCCCCCGCATCGAGTTGCTGGAGGGCACCGCGCCGGAATCAGCGATCACTCGCTTTCTCCATAAACGAGGTCCCGGGCTGCATCACCTGGCGCTGCGTGTGGATGATCTGGCCGCGGCTGTAGCTCGACTGAAGGCCGCAGGCGCACGCGTGCTCAACGAACCCCGTACCGGCGCCGGCGGTCACGAATATGTCTTCGTGCATCCGGATTCAAGCGGGGGCGTCTTGCTGGAACTCATTCAAAGTCGAACGGAAGGATAAAGGACAACATATTGCAGACCAGTGCAAAACTAGGCATCATCGGCGGGAGCGGGCTCTACTCAATGCCGGGTTTTGAAATAGACGAAGAGATAACGCTCGATACGCCCTTCGGCGCGCCCTCTGATCCGTACGTCGTGGGTCGTCTGGATGGCCATTCAGTTGCTTTTCTCGCGCGCCACGGTCGCGGGCACCGCATCTCGCCTTCCGAGCTCAATTTTCGCGCCAACATCTATGGGATGAAGATGCTCGGTGTGGAACGAATCGTGTCACTCAGCGCGGTGGGGTCTCTGAAAGAAGAGCATAGACCGCTCGAATTCGTCATTCCCCATCAGTTTTTCGATCGCACTCGCGGCAGAATCAGCACGTTTTTTGGCGGCGGTATTGTCGCGCATATCAGCTTTGCCGACCCGGTGTGTCCGCAGATGGCGGCCGTCGCTCATGAGGCTGCGGAGGCTCTGCAAATTCCCAGTAAACTGGGTGGAACTTACCTTTGCATGGAAGGCCCGGCTTTCTCCACTCGTGCCGAATCGAATGTTTACCGCAGCTGGGGAATGGACGTCATCGGCATGACGAATCTGCAGGAAGCGAAGCTGGCGCGCGAGGCGGAAATCTGCTATGTCACGATCGCTATGGTCACCGATTATGACTGCTGGCACGAAGAGCACGATGCGGTTACGGTTGATCAGATCATCGGAAATCTGAGAACGAATGCCGAGAATGCCTGCAAGCTCGTTCGCCGGGTCGCAAAGGTCTTGCCGGGAGCCAGAACGTGCAAATGCGGCTCTGCTCTGAAACATGCGATCATCACGGATCGCACTTCCATTCCCGAAACAGCGAAGGAGAAGCTGGAGCTTATCGTTGGCAAGTATCTCAGCGCCTGAACTCGCGCAGACCATACTCGACGAGTGTCTTACGTATGGCACCTGGCCTACCCGGGAGCTGGACGCGTTAATCATACGTGCCCTCGACGAGACGGACGAATTCAGCGCCCGCGCAGCGACCCGGGCATTTTTCCGGATCATCGTTGAGCGGCTTGCGGATCTATTTGAACCCGCGTTGTGTGAGATTTACGCGAACATCTTCGCGCATGCGATTTCGCAAGCTCTGCCTGAATTTCAGCGGGAAGAGCTCTTGCTCCGATACCACCGCATACGACAAGTGCGAAAGTTCCAGGGAGGCGAAGTCAACCGTGTCTTTGTGCTTTCACGGATCACACTGGGAGCGGATGTGGCGGTCACAAGCGTTGTTTTGGCTGCCTGCAAGAAACGATTTCCGAACGCCGAGATCTGCTTTGTGGGCCCGGGGAAAAACGCGGAGATGTTCGGTGCTGATTCCTCGATTACCCCGATTACCTTGAACTACGGCCGGGGCAGTGTGCTGCGAGATCGCCTTTTGGCTGCCCTGGAACTGCAGGCCATTGTGGATGAACTCGGCGGCATCGTCGTCGATCCTGATTCGCGCCTGACGCAGCTCGGGCTGATCCCGGTTTGCGACGATGCCAAATACTATTTCTTTGAGAGCAGGGCTTATGGTGGCGAATCGCACCTGAGCCTTACTGCTCTGACGCAGCAATGGGTCGGAGAAGTGTTTGATGTGGACGACCTGAGGCCCTACACGGCTCCTCCACCGCAGGCCAGGATTGCGGACGTGACGGTCAGTTGGGGGGTGGGCGAAAACGAAGATAAGCGGTTGGGCAGTGACTTCGAAACGTATATCACTTCCCAGCTACTCGCGCAGGGCCGGACGGTGCTTCTCGATCAGGGCGCGGGCGGGGCCGAGGCCGAGAACGCGAAGCGCGTTGCCGAAGAGCTTGGCCATCCTGAGCGTCTGTACCTGCATGAAGGCAGCTACGCGTCTTTTGCTGCTCACATCAACGTAAGCAAACTATACGTCGGATACGATTCAGCAGGGCAACACGTTGCTTCTGCTGCGGACCGGCCGCTCGTTTCCCTGTTTGCCGGCGCCCCCTGCCCGCGGATGCTGTCCAGATGGGCGCCGACAGGCGCACGCGCCTGGGTGGTGGACGTAGATGATACGCACGAACGCGTCGCGACCCGAACCTTGCAGGCTATTGAGGCTGCTTGGGCGGCGGGGGCGGGGGGAGCGTTGGCAGCTCCCAGGGATTAGCGCTTCCGCTTTTCGCCGGCGTATTGTTTGATGCCGGCTTTTGATTACTGCTCGAAGGCTGTGACGCCGAGTTTGGTTGCGATGCCGAAGCAGGCTGCTCTTCCGTTCGGCTTGCGGGCAGAGGAGCGGGCGGCGGCGCAGTCGGATTCACATCGTAAGTGATCGTCGATTCAGTGCCGAATTTCCGGTAATCCCGGAACTCGATTTCGTTTTTTGTTTTCTCACGTCCGGCTGTCATGTACAAACGCGCCATCAGCGGACAGACGTATTGTTGGCCATTGATGTCGACCAGATCGTAATCGAGTATTTCAGTAGCTTCGCTGACGGGAAATGTACGGGGGATGTCGACTGCAACGAACTTGATGCGTGCGACTTCTCCCGTATCCGGATCCGCATAGACCAAACCTTTGTAAGCCGTGATGATCCGTTGATCATCGCCAGGACCGGAGTGATAATCGATCGACCAGCTGGAATGCCCGCTGTCGATGAAATAGTTGAATACGGCCATTCGCCGGCCTCGCAACGTTGCCCAGTGGTCCCAACCGAATTCCGCCGCGCTTTTAGGCTCGAAGATCTGGCTCATCAAGCTGCCGAACTCACCTTGCGACATCGCGCCGCCGCCTACACCTGCCCGCTCCATGCTGATGTCCTGCATCTGCCCGTTAACCGAGTAGACCTTATATCTTTCGTGGCCCTCCACGTATTCAACTTTCGACAGCACGGTGCCGATGCTGCGGTAGTGATCGCCTGCGTTCGGATCGATGTAGCGCCGCACCACCTCGACACAGATAAAGTTCGGCAGATTGCTCGTGTAGTTCGAAGCGTAATCGCGGATGCGATCGAGTATCTGTTGCTGTTGCACAGAGTCGGGCGGCGGAATCGGCGGCGCTTTCGAGTTGAGAGTCACGGTCGCAGGCCCCGTGGGAATCTGAGCCTCGGGAGCGGTTGCGGGCGAGTAGGTTGCGTCGTGTGTTGGAGGCTTCAGACTAGCCGTTTTATCACGTAATTCCTGCAGTGCCTGAACGGTCTTTTCACCCGCACCCTGCGCCTGAAGGTCGAGTATCGTCTTATCCGTGAGCTTTTCGGTAAGCTCAATCTTTTTTACGTAAGCTGCGATTTGCTTGTCGGAATGCTGGCGCAAGGCGATCTCAGAACGGATGAAATCCGCCAATTGCGAAACATTCATCTGCATCTGCGCCTGCAAGGCGAAACTGATGCCAGCCAGGAGCAGAAGGCGGCAAAGCGTCATATTCATTATCATGACGCACAGCACGCCCCGGGGGTTGCCCTGCCGTCCTCAGGTTTTTTCTTGCTTGTCAAGCTGAATTATGATATTGCCGATCGGAAAACCCATTTGCAGCCGAAACTGCACGGGTATGCGGTCGGCATCATCGCTTATCCAGATGAAAAGTCGCCCTTTTCTTTTGTACAGGACATTGTCAAACAGGAACGCTTCATAGCGCACGGTGGAATAGTTTTTGCCGTTGATGCTGACTGACTCTCGAGCCTGGGCTTCGATCTTCCCATTCGCAAGTTTGTTCCCGTTCGTGACGGGTAAGGTGATCGACTTGCCGGGTTGCAAGTCGGATGAGCGCAGAGTTGCAAGAGCGCCTGTAATCTCGTGCGTACACGGCGCGATATCGAGCTCCTTTTTCGTTGTGTCATTCTTCACCAGATCGCGATCTTCGTAATGAAGTTTGTGGCGATCGTTATCGAACGTCAGCCGGCTGATGGCATGGCGCTTTCCCTCTTGCGCGTCGAGTACGGAATTTATTCCACAGAAATTGTGGGTACTTGAAACCCTGTATGAATCGATGACGCGATAAAAGCGATTAACCCAACCGACACTCGCGACGTTTAGATTGATCTGCCATCCATCCCCTGAACTGCGCGACAGCTCGACCGTTGCGTTCCCGGCTGTCACAAGCCGCCACTCCACTCGATAGGTGAGCTTTTCCGGGTACGGAAAACGGACGGAGCTGTTGTGCTCCGCGTCGGGAAGCAAAGGCCGATCTGTAAGGAAGAGAACGGCTATCAGTGCCGCGAAGAACCTGGATCGAATCATCGAATGATGGCAAGACTCACTGGCGAACGCCGTGTCTTGCACTTAGATTTGTCAGACGGTTTTAGTTTCTCAAAACAGCCTGCGAGAGAGCAAATCCCGGTCGTTCAGAAGTCAATTGAGGCAAGTATCTCTGACGGTTTCCGGTCGAACGCGCGACAAAGCGCGAGCAGGCTTTCGATGCTCGGAAGGTTCGTGCCGCGTTCAATCGAACTGACCTGGGAAACGCTCAGTTTCGTTGCGTTCGCCAAGTCCTTCAACGACCAGTTGCGCTCTACACGGAGCAGCTTGATTTTGTGCCCGAGCCTGTTGCGCAGACGGTCTTGCGCGGTTTGACCGAGGCTATACTGCTCGATTGCATTCTGTAGCGTTTGACGCAACTGTGCGAGAGAGAAGGGCTTGGCCAAATAGTCGAAGACACGCAATTTGAACGTTGCGCGCATACTCTCGAGCGACGGATAGCCTGTGATAATGATGATGCAGACGCCCGGCCATCGCGCGAGGATCTGCTCCACGACCTCTTCGCCAGTTGACGGGGCCATCTTCATGTCGAGAAGCACGATGTCCGGCACTTTCTCTTCCGCAGAAGAGAAGAACTCAGTCGGCTGGTCAAATGTTCGAACCGCGTATCTGCTTTCATCGCGCAGCAGATCTTCCATGTAGTTCAGAAAGTCGGGATCATCGTCCACAACGGCGATATCGATCAAATCCCCGGCGGACTCGACGCCTTCGGTCATAGAGTTGCGGCAGGCAACACGACTTCAAGCGAGGCGCCGCGCGACGGGCGGTTCGAGGCCGAGATGGTTCCGCCGTGTTGCGTGATGATGCCCTCTGCCACCGTCAGCCCGAGGCCGGTCCCGCGTGCATCGAGACGGGTCGTTACGAATGCCTCAAACAGATTGGGTAGAACGTGGGCTGGTATGCCGGGCCCGTTATCCAGAAACCGGCAGCACACCCAAGTCTGGCCGGCTCGCTGAAAACTCTTCGATTCCACCTGAATCTCGCCTCCGGCTGAAACCGCGAGCAGCGCGTTTCTCAACAGGTTCACAAAAACCTGAATCAGGCGGTCCGCATTGCCGAGGACGGCCTCGTTCGGGCGAACATTGTTGATGAAGGTAACGGCAGCTGCCTTCTCGTCAATCGCGACCAGGTTCCAGCTCTCATCCACCAGCGGCCGTAGGGCTACAGCTTCAGTGACCTGCTTGCGAACGCGCGCAAAATCGACTAAGCCTTCGCTGATCTTTCTCAGCCGCTGCGTTACACGCAACATCCGTGCGAGGCGTTCCGTTGTCTGCGGATCGTGTGTCGTCTCAGTAAGCTTCTCGATCGATCCTTGCAGGACCGCCAAAGGCGTATTCAACTCATGGGCAACGCTGGTACTCAAGAGTCCCAGGCTGACCAGGCGGTCTTGCTCCTCCAGTTGCTTCAGCGCAGTTTCGAGGCCGTCTTCTTCCCGGCGCAGCTGCGAAACGGTTGCATTCCGGGAGCGCATAATCTGCCCGATTTCGTCGTTCATGATGAATCGCTCGTCGATCATTTCGTTCTCGCGGTCGTCGCGGCGGGTTGCGTTATCGGCATGGAGCATCAGCGTCAGTGGCTGATAGACGTACTGAGGCAGAATCATGAATTCGAGAATCACAATGGACAGCAGGTAGATGATCCCGAGCGCTGCAAACAGGCTGAGCTTCGCCCGGCGAAGCGCCGCATCATAGAAATCGGACGGCAAATCAACGCGTTCATAAACGCCCGGAGCCCTGGTTCGCCGGAACAGGCTGTCACTCCCGTAGCCCCAGACCAGGTTCGGATGTTCTTCGAGAAAGCTTTGCCCGGCCTCCGGCAAATCCAACGCGCGCGCCGTACCTTCCCGCATGTGATAGATGCTGCTCTCGGCGGGAGAGCGATCGAACTGGCTGGGGCGCGCCGACATGATTTTCGATACCATCAGCAATTCGCGTTCGCGCGCCGCCGCGATCTGTCGCGTGAAAACCGGTATCAGGGACCCGTAGACGGAAGCCGCCAGCACCAGGAAGAACAGATTGTGCAGGACAACCAGTTTCTGCCGGACTTTGAGGCCCCCAAACGCGCGGAAGATGGTGCTCGGAGGCCTGGCGGGGGTTTGACTACCGAGGCGCAAATTCCTCTCGAGCTTCAAGTTCCTGCTCCTTGTACTGCAATTGATACAACTTCCAGTAAATGCCCCGCCGGGCGAGCAATTCGGCGTGGGTGCCCATTTCCCGTAATTGTGCCTTGTGCATCACGATAATACGGTCGGCGCGCTGGATCGTAGAGAGGCGGTGCGCAATGACCAGCGAGGTGCGGTTGGATACGAGGCGGGAGAGCGCCTGGCGCACGCGCAACTCAGTTTCGGTGTCAACGCTCGAGGTCGCCTCATCGAGAATCAGGATCTGCGGATCATGTGCGAGAGCTCGGGCAAAGCTGATCAGCTGCTTCTGCCCGGTCGAGAAGCCGTTCCCACGCTCGCGGACCGGCGTATCGAAACCTTCAGGCAGCTGATCGACAAAATCCAGCAGGTTCACTTTTTCAGCGGCGTCCCGGATCCGCCACTGGTCGATAGCGGGAGTTCCGAGTTGAATGTTGCTGCCCACGGTACCCGTGAAAAGATACGGATCCTGAAGCACGACTCCGAAATGCCGCCGCAAGTCGACGACATCGAACGCACGGACATCCGTTCCGCCGATCCGGATCGACCCGCGCTGGACATCATAGAACCGAAGAAGCAGGTTCGTCAGAGTTGTCTTGCCCGCACCTGTGTGGCCCACCACCGCAACAGTTTCGCCGGCCTCAATGCGGAAGCTGACGTCGCGCAGGACCCAATCCTCGTCGTTGTACGCAAACCATACGTGGTCGAACTCGATATCGACGGGACCTTCGGGGAAGGGAGTACTCCCGGCTGGCGACACGATTCCCGGCCGCGTATCCAGGAGCTTGAAAATCCGTTCGGAAGCAGCCATCGCACCCTGCAGGATGTTGTATTTCTCGCTCAGGTCCTGAATGGGCCGGAAAAAGCGGAGCCCGTACTGAAAGAACGCAACCAACACGCCCAGCGTCAACGCCCCTTGCCGGATCCGGAATCCGCCATAGGCGAGCAGGAGCGCCAGGGCCAGCATCCCGAGAAATTCCACCGCCGGGTAAAACCAGCCATAAGCGGTGATGGAGTCTTTAAATGCCAGCATGTGATCGCGATTGATCTGTTCAAATTCTTTCTTGCTCGTTTCCTCGCGATTGAAAAGCTGCAGAACCGGTATGCCCGCAACATGCTCCTGCAGGTATGCGTTGATCTTCGCGATGGCAATGCGAATCCGGCGATAGCTGGCAGAAGCCGTACGTCGGAATTGCACAGTCACTGCCACGACGACGGGCATGACCGCAAGCATCAGCAGGGTCATCCCGGGGCTCAGCCGCGCCATGGCGAGGATCACGAACGACAGCATCAGAAGGTCGCCGATGATCGTTACCAGGCCGGAAGCGAAAAGATCATTCAGCACATCCACGTCTGTGGTAACCCTTGTGACGAGCCGACCGACGGGATTTCTGTCGTAAAACGCAATATCCAGCGTTTGCAGGTGTGCCATCAACTCGCGGCGAAGGTCGAACATAGCT
>JAFAUR010000596.1 GCA_019243205.1 Acidobacteriaceae bacterium
CTCATGAATCGCGCTGCTTACTGGCCGGTCCTATTAACCCCTTTGCGGGGACCGTTCGGGCCTTCATCACCTGCGTGATTACTACGCCCTCTGCTGACTTCTGCGGCGCGGTCAGAATCGATCGCTCGCTTCTCAGTCCTGAATCCAGGACACACCGCAGATCTCCCGAGGTAAGTTTGATCGCCTTCCGCACGCAACCGCCGAATTTACAACCAGTGCCCTTGATGGAGATGGATTTCGTTGTCACTTGCCAACTCGTCCGCACCGTATGCCTCTGATCCGGTTCTTCTCCATCGGCTCGTACGTTTGCTCCACGCTTCCCTAAGCCCCCACCTCACGATGACGCCCTTGCGCTTCGCTATCACTTCACCTCCATCAGGTTGTGAAAAGGACTTTCACCTTCGAGCTCTCGAAGATGCTAGGCACACACGGAAAAGGGCGGCAAGCATTGTCAGCCTGCCGCCCTTTAAAAAACCTTGCGAACTCGCGGACTAGCGTGCCGCTAGCAGCGCTCGCAGATGCCGTGCTCGTTCCGGAGAGCGCAATTGCCGGAGAGCCTTTGCTTCTATCTGTCGAATACGCTCGCGCGTGACATCGAACTCCTGGCCGATTTCTTCGAGCGTGTGCTCGCGTTCGCATCCGATGCCGAAACGAAGCCGGATGACTTTCTCTTCCTTCGGTGACAATGTCTTCAGAATGTTAGCCGTCTCGTCCCGGACATTTGAATCGATTACCGCGTCAACCGGAGAACCGACCCAGCGATCCTCAATCAGATCGCCCAGCGCGGATTCACCGTCGCGGCCAACCGGAGTCTCGAGCGATACCGGATCACGAGAAATGGTTTTCAGCTTCTGAAGCTTCTCGACCGGAATGTCCATGCGACGGCTGATTTCATCGTTCGTGGGAACACGGCCCAATTCCTTTTCGAGCTCACGCGTGGCCCGCAGGAATTTGTTCATGCTCTCGTTCATGTGCACGGGAATACGAATGGTGCGCGACTGATCGGCGATTGCGCGCGTAATAGCCTGTCGAATCCACCACGTTGCATAGGTGGAGAACTTGTAACCTCTGCGGTATTCGAACTTATCCGCCGCACGCATCAGGCCGATATTGCCTTCCTGAATGAGGTCGAGCAAGTGCAGCCCGCGGTTCACGTATTTCTTGGCGACCGAAACAACCAGTCGCAAGTTGGCTTCGACAAGGTCTTTCTTGGCCCGTTCTGCTTCTATCTCCCCGTGCCGAATGACGGATAGGCTGTGCCGAAGCTCAGGCAGTGACGCTCCAACCTCGCTCTCTTTCTTCTTGAGATCCCGCTTCAGCTCTTTGATTCGGACCTGGGCCGTGGGGGAGTTTCGCGCTTCTAGTTTTTTGATCTCGGCATCGAGAAGGACCATTTCGTCGGCCGTTTTCTCGATCGCGCGGACGAACTCTTTCCAACGGGCCAGATTGAACGGAATGTTCCGGAACGCCCTGGACAGTTCCACCATGGCGCGCAGAACTTTACCGTTCCACTTCTTCCGGAGCTTCTTGTTGGTTGACGGCACTGCCGCGTGCTTATCCACCGTCTGCTGCAGTTTCTTAAAGGCTGCAAGGTACGCCAGAAACAAGTCAGCGATGTCATTCCGCCGCTTGATGTCCGCAGCGCTTCCTTCTTCGATTTCGGAAGGTGGAAAGTCGATGTAGCTGTCAACATCTTCCGCGCCTTTGCGGACCAGTTCCGCAAACTCGTAAACCATGGTCTGGATCAGCGGAGAACGGCTGATGGCCTTCTGCATCCGCAGCTTTCCTCGCTCCATCTTGCGAGCGAGGCTCACCTCACCTTCACGCGTGAGCAACGGCACCGAGCCCATTTCGCGCAGGTAGACCCGAACGGGGTCATCCGTGTAGATTGATTCCTCAACCTGCTGCGCACCGTGGAAATCCTCGTCCTGAACCTCTTCCGGATGAAAGAAATTGGTTTCCTCGTCGAACGGGAGCCCTAACGGCTCATTTCCATCGGCTAAATATTGATCCTCGAATTGATCCACCTTACCTAATCACCTCTACTCGCACACCCTCAGACATTTTTGATAACTTGGACACCAACGGCCCGGGAATGGGCGTCACAAAGCGGGCGGCGTTTGCCACGCCGATCTTCACGGCAGAAAAAGCTTGGGTGCGTCTACTTCCGAAACAGGGAGAAACTTCGCGCCTCCTGGTAGCGGACCCCGGTGCAAATGCCAGCTTTGAAACGATTGCGCCCATCTAGTATAGCCGTTTTCGGCAGCTTTGCGAACACTCTTTATAAGAAGATGTTCGCGAAAGTGGTTGGTTACAGGAAACATAGCCCGATCAGCCGTCCCTCTAAGCCACTGGATATATGTATCCTGACCCCGACCGCGCGGGCTCCATTCGTTAGACCTTCCGCTGCAGCATTAGGTTTTTAAGCTCGCTCAAGAATTCCTCTACGTCTTGAAAATCCCGGTACACGGACGCAAATCGCACGTACGCGATCTTATCCAAGCTTCGGAGCCGCTCCATCAGGCGTTCTCCTATCAGGGTGGTGGCTATTTCACGTTCCGGACTTTCGACGATGAGGGATTCGATCTCGTCAACCAGCTCGGCGAGTTTCCCCATGCTGACGGGCCGCTTTTCACAAGCACGCAGGAGGCCGTTTAGGACCTTCTGCCGGTCGAACTTTTCCCGTCTTCCGTCTTTTTTGATGACCATGTACGGCACTTCGTCGCAACGTTCGTAGGTCGTAAAACGCCGCTCGCAAGACAGGCATTGACGCCTGCGCCGGATGGAGTCGCCTTCTTTACTTTCGCGAGAGTCAATGACCCGGTCTTCGCGGTAACCGCAGAACGGGCACATCATCGTGGCGCGGACCGCCGGGTCGGTTTGGACATCATGTAACTCCTTGAAATGTAACGCGTCAGCGCACGCGGTGGAAGCCGGCGGCCTTTATAGATCCATAAAGCGCGCCGGCGGCTCGGGGCGCGCGTAAACGATTGAACTTCCAGCTATTAAAATTCGTTCCCCTGAGTGTAAGACCTTTGGTTGAGGACCGATCATGTCATCTGTGGCACTGCCTTCCACTTTGTTTGGCAGGCAGACTCCGCTAAGCTCAAAAACATTGGCCACCCCCCTTGACTGGACTGGGGCGGCGGCCTCTGGGGAGAGACAGCTGGATCCTGAGGCCTTGGTAGTCGAGCGCTGTCTCCGGGGGGAGCAGAGCGCCTGGGACGAACTCATCAAAACTCATACCAGACGTGTCTACGCAATTTGCTACCGGTTTACGGGACGCGAAAACGAGGCGCAGGATCTGACCCAGGAGGTCTTCCTCCGCGTTTTTAAGAATTTGGGATCGTTCCGGGCCGGAGAAGGTTCGTTTGTCGTCTGGCTGACCCGGCTGACCCGGAATCTTTTGGTCGACCATTACCGGCGGACCAAGAACGAACGTCTCACAGATGCAATCGAAGACAAGCTCTCAGTGCTGGAACAGCGGGGAACGCAAGCAACGCGCACGGATGGATTGCTGGCGGGACGTGAGGCCGGTGAGCTGCTGCAGGCGGCTCTCGCAAAGCTTTCTCCGGAACTGCGCGAAGCGGTGATTCTTCGCGACCTGCAGGATTTGGAATATCGTGAAATTGCAAACGTCCTGGACGTCCCTGAGGGGACCGTTAAGTCGAGGCTCAATCGCGGCCGCGCGGAGCTGGCGCGAATTTTGAAACGGAACAATGTGACCGTCTGAAGCACGTATGGTAAGCTGCACCGACTTCGAAACTCTTCTGGCCGACTACATAGACGGCACGCTCAGTGTGTCCGATCATGCGGCGATGGAGGCCCATGCCGCCGCTTGTAGCCAGTGCCGGGAGTTTATGGCCGATGTCACCGGCGCAGTGAAAATCCTTCGGAGGGCCGAGGAGATCACGCCCCCGCACGAATTGATCACGCGTCTGGCCTACGCCGCCCCCATCGGGCGTGTTCGCAGCCCCTTTGAAGAGCCGGGATTCTTCCAGCGGTTCGTGAACCGCTGGTTACAGCCTGTTCTGCAGCCGCGGCTAGTCATGGGAATGGCGATGACGATTCTTTCGTTTGCGATGCTGGAACGCTGTACCGGAGTGCGCGTACAGCACATTCAGGCAGCCGACCTGAACCCGATCCGGATTTTCGGCGGTGTCGAGGATAAAGTGATCCGGGCGAAGGATCGCGCGGTGAAGTATTACGAAAACCTGCGTTGGGTCTATGAGATCGAGACCCAACTCAGAGCTCTGCAGGACACTGCGAGCACGGAGGCGCCCAACACGCCTTCAAAACGAGAGGGAGACACAGGGAACGGAGCACGGGGATCCACAAAAGCTCCGGCGAATCCGAAGCCCAATCAGGGTACCAACAAATGAACTGTTATTTACATCCAGAAACGGTCGCGACCGCCTTTTGCCGCTCTTGTGGACGGCCGCTGTGCGCGTTGTGTCAGCATCCGGCAGACGGAACTATTTTTTGTGCCGACCACCAGCCGTTTTCGACTTACTCGCCCGGTCCGGAAGCGAACGCTTCGTCGGCGTCGAACCCTTACAACCAGCCGGCCGCTTCCTCGAACGCGCCTAGCCAGAATACGTCTCCCGCTCTGGCCTTCATCTTGGGCTGGATTCCCGGAGTAGGTGCAATCTATAACGGGCAGTACGTCAAGGGTTTGGTGCATGCAGTTATTTTCGGATTGCTGGTCAGCCTTCTGAGCGGAGCCGAAGAATCGCTCAGCCGGGCGACAGCCCCCTTCCTCGGTATTCTTCTCGGGGCGTTTGTCTTCTATATGCCCTTTGAGGCTTACCACACGGCAAAGAAGCGCCAGACGGGCATTCCGGTGGATGAATGGTCCAGCTTGATGGCGCCCGGGCGCTCCAGGATCGGAGGTCGCACGCCGATTGGACCAGTCGTTCTGATCGCTATCGGTGTATTGTTTCTGCTCGACACACTTCACATTGTCGAGTTCCGGGAAATCGGCCGCTTCTGGCCTGTGGCGCTCATCATAGCGGGCGCTTTCATGCTTTATAACCGCCTTGGACCGCACACGTCCTACGCGCCTCCGCCCAGCAACTATCCTCCTCCACCGGCAAGCCCTGGTACCGGCACGAACTTCACGGAGACCCGCCGTGAACAATAGATGGCCGCTATTCTTTCAAGCGATCCGCGGCCCCATTCTGCTGATTACCATCGGGGTCCTTTTCGCCCTGCAGCAAGCCGCGGTTATATCCATAGGGAGGACATGGCCGCTCATCATCATCGTTATCGGTCTGGTGAAACTTGCTGAAAGGCTTTCGCTCGGACAGCAGACTCCCGTTCCGCCCTATGCCGGAGGGCCCAATCGATGAGATACCGATCCATTACTGGACCTCTGATCCTGATCGTTGTCGGATTCGTGTTCCTCTTTCACACGATCTATCCTCAAATCCACATCTTCGATTTCCTTGCCGATTACTGGCCTTACCTGCTGATTGTCTGGGGCGTGATCGGGTTGCTCGAGGTGATCGTCCGGTTTGCGCGCTCCGGCCCGATACCTTTGAATGGCATCTCCGGCGGAGCCTGGATTCTGATTTTCTTTATCTGCATGGCGGGGATGGCCGCTTACCAGGCCCGGAGATCCGATACCTGGTGGAGGCGTGCCAGTTTCGAACGCAGTGTGCAGGCCTTTGGCGAAGAACACGACTACTCCGTCGGTCCCATCCAGAAGAGTGTTCCCGCTAATCCGCGCCTCGTCATAGAAAGCTTCCGCGGCGATGCCAAGATCGTCGGCACAGACGGCACGGATATCACCGTGGCTGGTCACAAGCTGATCCGCGCCTTTGAAGCTCCCGAGGCCGAACGCGCGAACGC
>JAFAUR010000763.1 GCA_019243205.1 Acidobacteriaceae bacterium
TTGAGATGTGTTCTGCCCCATTTGTGTTCGTAGTTACTTTTCACCGCTCTTATCCTTCGCTGTAACCAATACGCTTACCCCATTCGAACGGTCCATCACCACAAACGCGAACCGATTCCGTGTCGGGGCGCAGTGCGATGTCTTCTCCTGCTGTCAATGCCTTCGATCGGATCGCACGAAAACGATCCGCAGCGGCACTCAGATTAAGAGTCTTGTTCAAATCATTCAGCGCCTTTTCACGTTTGCTCTCCTGGACGCAGACTATGTCGATGGCTCCGTTGAATTGCCCGTTCGTCTGCTTGGATTGAATCTCGTTTCGATAGATGGCCAAGAATAATCTGCTCGCGTTAGGCATCGTCGGGCTCGGATCGATTCTCGCCGAAACACCAACGGCGATTGAGCCCAGCCGGCTCCGCACTCCTCCCCGAAGCAGTTGATTTAGCTTGCTCGGATTGGGCGGGGGCTGTTCCTGAGCGAGGTAGCCCTTTTTGGCCCGAACCACCACACCCGAGCGCTTCACCTTCACTTTGATCTTGCGAAACTGTTGTCCCAATTGTCTTCCGACGCGTAGTACCCAGCGTGTACGTCACAGCTGAATTGCTCTCCGGATCGCGCCATCGATGTCGCCCGTCTTTGCCGACTTTGACTGTCTTGCTCGCATCCGCAAACGGCAGCCCCAGCAAGCCGCGCGCATCTACCGGATAAACGGCTACGTTCGTATTCATCGCCTGGCTCGCGTCTGCAATGTATTAGGTGAACATTTCCAGTTCATTTGCAGCTGCGCTTTGTGTCAGATCAGCGCCCACACCACGTTTTTGCGACCCGGTACTCCACTGAGATGCCGGCCAAAATCTTGAACGAGATGCATGTGTTCACGCTCATTCGTGAAATCGTGAACAACATTGAGGTCTTGCACTTGCAGAGGATAAGAAAAACTTGAGCATCTGACGTGTGGCGTAGATCTGATCCGTCAGCTTCGTGTTGTATATCGAGCAGCAGCACCGTGGCGCTCGTCGGTATGTCCGACTGCCGTTCGGGTCTGTTTGTGACAACATTCCTGGGAAGCTCGGAACCGGTTTTGCCCCCTTCTTTCAGGCGTCGTCGGTAGAAACGCTGTCTACCGTGAACAATGTAATCTGTTGCGGCTCGGCGGCGATGCTTGCGTTCTGTCCTGGGCCGCCGCTTTGCGCGGCTCCTGCCGAAATCGCTGCACTCAATAACAGAACAGATACGAGGTTTCGCATCGATGGTATTCCCCTTACAAGAGGAATCACCGTATGGGGACAAAGTAGTCGCTTGTCGGGATAATCGATCGGGAACTGTCCGGAACTCGAGCGAGAGGCTAGCTCGTTCCGACCTCTACGTCATCGTGATTCTTGACGTTTGGAACCTTCTCTGTCGCTGCCCGAGCCTGGGCGGCAACGCGCAGCTGCTCGGGGGATTGAATCGTGAGCATCCGTCGCGACAACCGGATCAAACCGCGCCGCTCGAGTTGGTTCAGCGTCGTCGATGTGGTCTCTCGAGTAGCGCCAATCAAGTCCGCAAGTTCAAGCTGCGTAATCGGCAGCTGGTAACCGCCTCCGTTCTCCGCAGGTTTCACCAGGCCGGACAGTTCCGCGAGGTAATGCAGAATGCGATACTCCACGTCGTGCAAACAGAGCAGCTCGACCTTTTCTGCCAGTGCAAGATTGCGGCTGATCAAATAGCTGACGAACGCGCGAGCCCATTCAGGGCTGCTCGCAACACAACGCGATTGAACGTCGCGTGGAATTCGAAAGACGGTTGCATTCGTAAGGATTTCCGCTTCCGAGTAATAGACTGACTCTCCTTCCGCCGCGGCCTCCTCGCCGACCAGATCGCCGGCGCCCCGAATCGTCAGGATGATCCGGCCACCACGCGCATTTGTACGAGTAGTCTTGACCATCCCTTCTTCAATAAAAAATAAAGAGTCAGCGATTTGACCCTGAGTGAACAACGAGGTCGAACGGCGAAGCGACGCGAGCCTAGTCACCTCCGGCTCAGACAAAACCGCGCTTCGAACTGCGGAAGCGAACTGATTCACTATTTGTATCCTTGGTTCACTAGATTATATACGCGTCCGCGCGAGCAGAAAAGGACAGAAATCGTGAGCATAGTCCTACTGGAACCAGCGGCGTACTTAGTTTAAGCTTTTGGGTTAGTCCGCAGCTTCTCGGCGAATTCGTTTGCGCGTGTAAACAAGGAGTCTAACTGATCTGCATCCAAGCACTTGGCCAGCTCTTCGAGCGTTTGTTCCAGAGCCAGCAAAGCATTCTTTACGACTTCTTTATTCGTTTTCAGAATACCGATCCAAAGATCCCCTGAGCTCAACGCCAACCGCGTCATATCTGTAAGTCCGGGGCCGAAAATTTCCGAAAAGGCCCTTTCATTTTGCCGGGCCAAAGTTACCGCGAGCGCGGTTGAGAGTAGTTGAGGTAAGTGCGAAGTGTAGCCAAGTATACGGTCGTGTTCAGCAGGAGTTGAGTAGATTACTGTTGCGCCAATGTTGTTAAGCCAGAATACAAATTCTTTGGTGTTAGCTGATTCGCTTCTGGACGTAAGTACGTATGGACGATTCCTAAAGAGATCCGCGTCGGCATTTTCAATGCCACGCTTTTCCTTGCCGGTTATGGGATGCCCTCCCATGAACTCAGCGCCTCTGAGGTGTTGAGTAGCCTCGCTCACAATTGCGGTTTTGGTACTACCGACGTCGGTGATCAGAGTACCAGCCTTGGCAATAGGCCCCAAAACTCGGATTGTGGCCAAGATTCCGTCTACCGTATCGGAGAGATAAATCCAGTCTGCGCATTCGGCGACCTCATGAAGGTCGCGCGCGACGCGTGAGATCGCACCCATCTGAAGTGCTTGTTCGGCATACGGCGAACCACAGAGTCCAACGATCTCTCCCTCAAAGCCCGCTTGTCTGAGCGCCAGCCCGAACGATCCGCCAATCAGGCCCAGACCGCAAATCGCAACTGTCTTCACAGCCGACCCAAAGCGTAATCGAAACCTGTCAGGCGGTTCGGCCAACAGCGCCCGCAACGGCGCGTACTTGTCCCATCAAGTCGCAGAATTGCTGCGGAGTCAGCGTCTGCGCTCCATCGCTCCATGCGCGGTCAGGGTCCGGATGCACTTCCACCAGCAAACCGTCTGCGCCCGCGGCTACTGCTGCCCTGGCCATCGGCAGAACATAATCGCGCTTGCCCGTCCCGTGTGAAGGGTCCGCTACCACCGGCAGATGCGTAAGCCGCTTCAGCACCGGTACGGCGGCGATGTCCATCGTGTTACGCGTACTCGTTTCAAATGTGCGAATGCCACGCTCGCACAAAATGACTTCGTAGTTGCCGCCGGACATGATGTATTCAGCGGATAAAAGAAGCTCTTCGATGGTCGCAGCTATGCCGCGTTTCAAAAGCACCGGTTTCCGCGCCTTGCCTAACTCGCGCAGGAGATTGAAATTCTGCATATTGCGCGCTCCTACTTGCAGGATGTCCGCATACTCTTCCAGCACCGGGATCTGTAAGTGATCCATTACTTCACTTACGACCAGCAATCCGTGCCGGTCCGCCGCCTTCCGCATCATTCTCAAGCCCTCTTCTCCAAGGCCCTGAAAACTATATGGGGAGCTGCGAGGTTTGAACGCACCTCCGCGGATCACCTGCCCGCCTCCCTGTGCGACGATTTCTGCCGAGCGGTCGATTTGTTCTTCGTTTTCGATGCTGCACGGACCGGCCATCGAAACCACATGCGAGTCACCGATGGTCACGCGCCCGATCTGAATGATGGTCCCGCCGGGGCGAAAGTGCCTGCTCGCCAGCTTGTACGGAGAGACAATGCGATGGCATTCTTTGACGCCCTCGAGCACTTCGAGCGTTGCCGGATCGAAATCATCGAGCGGACCCACACCGCCCAGCACCGTGTGCCGTACGCCCGTTGATCGGTGTACGGTGAAACCCATATCAACAAGCCGCTTGATTACTGCTTCCGTCTGTACCTCGGAAGCACCTTCCTGCATAACAACCAGCATCTCTTCTAATTAGCCTCGCGAATCCTCGAACATTTTGTCTTTTTGCACTGTCCGCATCTCATCGATGATGCGCTCGAAGATTCTCTTGACGGCACGGTCCGACAGCGGACCGCCGTTGTGGCCCGTGACATTTGCAAATACCTGTTCTTCGCGCTTTGGCTCGTAAATCGCGAGCTTCAGCTCCTGTTTGATTCGTCCGATCTCCTCAACAACATTGGTCCTTTCATTCAGCAATTGCAGCAGCTTGAGATCTATCTCGTCGATCACCTCCCGGCACCGGTCGAGATCTTCTGCTGAGTATCGGGTCATGAGCGGCGTAGCGGGGCTGTCAATTCGGAAACAAATTTTTCCAGCCGTTCAGGCAGGTCAGGAGCTTCGGCATTCCCCTCGATGAAGCGAACGATCGCACTGCCGATGACGACGCCATCAGCCAGTTGCGCCACTTCTGCCACCTGGTCAGGCGTGCTCACACCAAAACCAATCGCCAGCGGCAGATCAGTCAGTTCCCGCATTTTTTGTGTCAACGTGCGTGCGGAACTCGCGAGCGACTGCTGTTCTCCGGTCACTCCCGTGCGCGAGACCAGGTAAATGAATCCGGACGAACGTTCCGCGATCAGCCGCAGTCGCCGTTCCGTGCTGGTGGGCGCGGCCAGAAACACCGTGTCGAGTCCGTGCGCCCGCAGCTTGGCTGCCGGTTCCTGTCCTTCCTCGATAGATAAATCTGTCAGCAACACGCCATCCACCCCGGCATCCGCCGCTTCCGCGCCAAGCCGCTCAAATCCGTGCCGCAGAAGTGGATTCATATAACTGAACAGCAATAGCGGAATCTGCGAGTCGCCCCGGATTTCCCGAACAATGTTCAACACCTGCGCAAGATTCGTCCCTGCGCGCAGGGCGCGGTCGGATGCCCTTTGTATCACCGGGCCATCGGCAATTGGATCGGAGAACGGCACACCGACTTCAATCAGATCCACACCGGCTCGTTCGAGCGCCAATACGAGTCGAGTCGTATGCGCAGGCGAAGGATCGCCCGCCGTAATGTAAGCGATGAACGCCTTTCGTCCGTCCGCGCGGCATCGTTCAAAGAGCCCGCTGATGCGCGAAGCGGATTGAACCGTGCTCAACTGTCCAACTCCGGCATGTTTTCCCGATAAATATCGATATCTTTATCGCCGCGCCCGGAGACATTGACGATATAAACTTTTCCGGCATCGGATGGAGCCCTCCGGATCGCCTCCGCTATCGCATGCGACGATTCGAGCGCCGGAATAATCCCTTCCGTTTGCGCCAGGCGTTTCGCAGCCGCGAGTGCGTCGGCATCGCTCGCCGACACGTATTCGGCTCGCTTCTCGTCGTGCAGCCACGCGTGTTCCGGCCCGATCAGCGCATAATCAAGGCCGGCCGAAACGGAGTGCGTCAACCCGACCTGCCCTTCTTCGTCCTGCAGTAGATAACTGAAGGAGCCGTGCAGCACTCCAGGCGATCCGCCACTCATACGCGCCGCGTGCTCTCCCAGTTTGTGACCGCGCCCGCCGGCTTCGATTCCGATCAGTCGAATTTCTTTATCGGCGACGAAGGGATAGAAGATTCCGATGGCATTACTGCCGCCCCCAACGCAGGCCATCACCGTATCCGGCAAACGCCCGCTCTGTTCCAGCGCCTGGGCTCGCGCTTCTTCTCCGATCACTTTATGGAAATCGCGGACCATCATCGGATAGGGATGCGCCCCAAGAGCGGAACCCAGCAGGTAATGCGTGGTTGCCACGTTCGTTACCCAATCGCGCATGGCTTCGCTGATTGCATCCTTCAGTGTCCGGCTCCCGTTGGCAACACTTGTGACCGTCGCCCCGAGCAGGCGCATTCGGAAAACATTCAGCCGTTGCCGCCGCATGTCTTCCTCGCCCATGTACACGACGCATTCCATTCCAAACAGCGCGCAAACCGTAGCTGTCGCCACGCCGTGCTGACCGGCGCCCGTTTCCGCAATGATGCGCTTCTTACCCATCCGTCGCGCCAGCAGAATCTGACCCAGACAGTTATTGATCTTGTGCGCGCCCGTGTGCAAAAGATCTTCGCGCTTCAGCCATAGCTGCGCTCCCCCGAGCTGCTCGCTCAACCGCTTCGCGTAATACAGCGGCGTCGGTCGACCTGCATAATGCCGCAGCAGGGATCGCAATTCGTCCTGAAAGTCCGGGTCTTGCCGCGCTTGAACGTATGCTTGCTCGAGCTCTTCGAGCGGCTGCATCAGCACTTCGGGAACATACCGGCCGCCGTAGGGGCCGAAATGCCCCAACGGGTCGGGTATCGTCTGAATACTCATAATTCCAATTCCATCTGCCGCGCGGCTTCCCTCGCCGCTTTCACAAACTCGCGAACGCTGATCGCGTCTTTCTTGCCCGGCTCGGATTCCAGGCGCGAACAGGCATCTACCCCGCACGGGCGCGCAATCGAGATCGCGTGCCTGACGTTTGATGCATCCAGGCCGCCCGCGAGAATCGCGCGCTGCCGGAATCCCGCTGCGAGATGCCAATCGAACGTCTCCCCCGAGCCGCCGTATCGCGGCGTGGTCGTATCCAGCAAGTACGCCTCAAACCCTGGCTCAACGTCCGCCTGAATCCTGGATGCGGGAATCGCTCGCCAGGCACGTTGCGCTACCTGAGTCGCGGTTCCGTGCAGTTGCACGATATCTAAAGGAACCGCGGCCGCGATCGCGTCCAGTTCTTCGCGACTCGCATTCACAAACACTCCGACGCGCAGATAATCGCCTGGAACGCGGCTCACGATCTCGGCTGCGCGTTCCGGCGTCACGTATCGTGGACTCTTCCGGTAGAAGTTGAATCCGATCGCATGCGCACCCGCCTCCACGGCCGCGAGCGCGTCCACCTCCCGCGTCACCCCGCAAATCTTCACGATGAATCCGAAATCCGTAATACCTTTCATCTGTGAGCTTCAGCCTTGCCGGTCAGCTCGCGCAAGCTTGCCTCGGCGTCTCCGGAGCGCATCAGTGATTCCCCGATGAGAAACGCGTCGAACCCGGCACCCTGCAATAAGTCGATGTCTGCCCTTGTCTGGATGCCGCTCTCGCTCACACGGATCGCATTCGACGGGATCAGGAAGCTCAGCCGCAGCGACGTATCGAGCGACACCTCGAATGTCTCCAGATTCCGATTATTAACACCGATGATCTCTGCTCCGGAATCGACGGCTTTAGTCAGTTCGTCGCTGTCATGTACTTCGACGAGCGCCGCCATCCCAAGCGACCCGGCCAGTTCGCGCAAATTCCGCATCTCGTCACTGTCCAGAATTGCTGCAATCAGCAGGATGGCGTCGGCACCGTGGGCGGCTGCCTCGAACACTTGGACCCGATCGATCACGAAGTCTTTCCGCAATACCGGAATGTTCACCGCCGCTCGCGCGGCCTCCAGGTCGCGCAGTGATCCCTGAAAATATTCGCTGTCGGTCAATACCGACAAGCACGCCGCTCCGCCCGATTCGTAGGCGTGCGCCTGCAACGCAGGGTGGAACTCCCGCTGCAGCAATCCTTTGCTGGGGGAGGCCTTCTTGACCTCGGCAATGATTGAAACACCCGGCGTGCGCAAAGCCTCGGCGAACGGTCGCGGGCCCGTTTTTCGCTCGTATGCCTGCTGTTCAAGAATGGCCGCCCGCTCATGCAGTTCCGCGACTTCCCGCTTCTTATGCTGAAAAATCTCGGCCAGAATCCCGGATGGAGCACGAGCAGTCATTTGCGGGTGGGTAGGAAAACCCATCGTAACAGTTCTCTCAAGCTGTTCCGGTAAGATGGAACGTTTTAAGGACGCTCTTTGCTATGAGTTCGCCAGCCGCTAATCCCTACCGTGCCATGCTGAATGGCCGCGATTATCGCGAAGTGATTGCCGAAACACCTGAACGCCTGACCGATCTGGTCGAGAAGATCGGTCCATCGGGAATGGAACGCAGCTATGCCGAGGGTAAGTGGTCGGCCTCACAGATTCTTGCCCATCTCGCAGACTGCGAAATCGCCTTCGCTTTTCGTCTTCGGCAGGCACTTGCTGAATCGCACCACCTGATACAGCCGTTCAATCAGGAGGCCTGGGCGTCGATTTATCCAGGCATGAACGTCAGCCACGCGCTTGACGTTTTTCGCGTCGTCCGTGCCTGGAATCTGGCCTTCGTCGGTGCTCTTCGGGCGGATGCTTTCGCGAAGCCGGTTTCCCATCCCGAACGCGGGGCCATGACCCTGCAGACCATACTCGAAACCATCGCCGGCCACGATTTGAATCATCTTGGCCAGTTGGAAACGATCGCCGCTCAGGGATGACCCTCGAGGAATGTCGCCGCTTCTACGCGAAGGAAATCCGTTTCGCGGCGAGTCTCCGCTCTGAGGCGCTGATAGAGGCGTTCGCAACTGTTCCCAGAGAAAAATTCCTTTCACCGCCGCCATGGGTCGTTTCCTCCTCCGGCCTGACCTCACCCGATGCCCTCCAAGTCCAAACCAGCGACCCGGCGGACCTGTATCACAACGTGCTCGTCTCGATCGATCCGTCGCGCAGCCTGAACAACGGGCTGCCCGCCGCCCTCGGTACGTGGATCGAAGCGCTTGACCTCCGGCCCGGCGATCGCGTTTTTCACTTCGGGTCGGGTGTGGGCTACTACACCGCGATCATGGCCGAGGTGACCGGTCCCGAGGGAAGCGTAGTCGCGGCCGAAATCGATCCCGATCTCGCGTCGCGCAGTATGGAAAACCTTGTGGCCTACCCAAACGTCCGCGTGCATTCGGGCGATGCCGCGTCCCTCGATCCAGGTCCGTGCGATGCCATCTTTGTAAATGCCGGTGTCACTCATCCGAATCCGCTGTGGCTGGATCGTTTGAGCGAACACGGCCGGCTTGTGCTGCCCCTAACGACCACCATGGCTCCCAACGTCGGGCGAGGCGCAATGATGAAGGTCACGCGTCAAGATAGTTCCTGGCAGGCTCGCCTCATCACTCCGGTTGCGATCTATTCGTCAACCAGCCTTCGCGATACCGCTCTCGAACCGCAGATCAACCAGGCTTTCGAAGACAGGCGGCTCTTCCAAATCAAATCGCTTCGGATCGACGCGCATGAGAGACAACCCACTTGCGTGGTGCACAGCGAGAACATGTGCTGGAGTACAGAATAGTCGGCGAATCAGTTCGGCTGGCCTGCTGTGCTCATGTCGATGTCTGCGGGTTTGATATCGGCCGGTATGAATGACCGGTCAACTAGATCTTTCATCTCGACTCTGCCATCGAGGATGCCCGCTTCGACGCCCATGTCACGGATGCGCGTCAATTCGGCGTCACTCGGATTCAGCATCCGGTAGGAAACGCGGTCCGGTGGTTGCGTCAAGACATATCGGACGACTTTCACATCCTGCCGGAAATAAGGCGAAACGACTTGCGCCGCGTCCAGCCGATGCCTGTCGGCCCATTCGCCGCTCTGTGCAATTCCCCGTACGAGGTCTTTGACCACCGCGGGACGGCTACGGATCAGCTTCTCGTGCGCTACCAGTACGCATGAGATGAAATGCGGCCAAATGTCCTTGGCATAGTAGAGCACGCGGCCGCTGCCATCGAGTTCCGCCTTTGCGCAGAACGGTTCGCCCACGAAGTAAGCGTCTATCGCCTTCGCCGCGAGTGCTCCAGGCATGTCCGGCGGCGGCATCTCCACAAATCGAATCTCTTCCGGCTTTACACCCTGCTCGGCCATGAGCCGGTGGATCACCAGGTTTTGGTTGCTGTACTTGCTCGGAATTGCGAACGTTTTCCCGCGAAGATCATGGAGACTGGCGATTGCCAGGTCTTTTCGCACCATCACTTCCGAACCATCGCGATGTCCCAGGTACAGGATCTTCACCGGCAGACCTTGTTCGCGCAGTTTCATGGCCAGCGGCGCGATCATGAACGTTGCTTCGATCCGGTCCGCTTTCATCGACTCGACCATTGTCGGGAAATCTGTAAACCGTTGAGAGACGAAACGTGTTGAGTTACTCGTCCGGGATGCAAAATCTGTCACAGGGCAAGTCAAGTGACAGGTCACGGGCAGGAATCCCACTTTCAGCACTTCGCGGCCGTCCAACGACGCCCGTTCACCGGGTTGGGACGCGGATTGCCAGGGTTTAAATCGCAGTATCGTAACCGCCGCGAAAACTAGCGCAACCCCGGTTAACCACCGAAAGGCTGACGATCTCATGGCACTATGCATTCGCATATTCTCCCGAACCCGACTCGACTCCCAGCTCCGTCAAAACACGGTGAACGGCACGGACGACCTCCTCATGCGT
>JAFAUR010000765.1 GCA_019243205.1 Acidobacteriaceae bacterium
CGACCGATGAAAATAGCGGGTGTGACGTTGGCGAAGGAGTTCTCCCCATCATTCCGCTTTTTAAGCAGTTGCAAAAAATGGGATACCGCCGATGCGTCAATCTTGAATATGAATTCAACGCTGACGCTCCGATGACCGGTATGCTGAAATCGTTTGCTTACATGCGAGGCGCGCTGACGGCTCTCAACAGCTAGCCGCGTGGCATCTATCCGTCACGAAGCGAAGCAGCGGGCCGGTCTCGCCGAATCCTTCCGTGTTAAGTCCTATCTCTCCGACGCGCTCTTCGCGCTTGAGCTGCGCAATTGTTGGAACAACCACGCGCGGGCAAAGTCCCACTCGCGATGCACCGTGCGCAACGAAATTCCCAAGACTTCGGCTGATTCTTCTGCCGTGAGCCCGCCGAAGAAGCGCAGCTCGACAAGTTCGCCCTTTCGAGGATCGCTTGTTGAGAGTGTGTAACCTGATCCCCGGAACATGGTCCGAAATCCGCTAAGATTTCGAGAACATGGCGCGTTATTCGGGGCCGGTTGCACAACAGCGGCGCAGGCGCAGTCGATCGCGAGCGGCGCGACCGGTGAGTTCTACTTCTGGACCAACTAAGCGACACGTCGCTACAGTTGTGAGTGAGGCATTTCACGGGCGTCATTCACAGCAGGGACTAACGCCCAAAAAAGTCGTTCTCGGAAACTCCAAACGTAATTGCCAAAAGAGGAGGCGACAGTATGAGGGAGCAACCGCGTGCGGAAGCCAAATGCCACAATCGCTTATACGGATACTAATGTGAACCGGGATCAATCCACAGCCCTCGATGAGGAGTATCTGCGCACCGCTACCGTAGGTGAGCTGATTCCTTTAACCGAAAGGATTGTTCTTGTCGAGTACGACGTGCGATGGCCCGATAGATTCGAACAGGAGGCAAACCGAATTCGCACAGTTCTCGGTGAGCACGCGTTACAAGTGGAACACGTCGGGTCGACGTCCGTTCCCGGTCTCACGGCCAAACCGATAATCGACATTGTTCTTCTCGTAACTGACTCTCGAAACGAGTTGGCATATGCCCCGGCACTCGAGACAGCTGGTTACCAGCTGCGGATCCGCGAGCCCGAATGGAACGAGCATCGAATGTTCAAAGGTGCTGCCGGTGATGTAAATCTACATGTGTTCTCGGCAGGCTGCCCCGAGGTTGAGCGCATGGTGACCTTTCGCGACTGGTTGCGGGCGAACGCCGGCGATCGCGAGTTATACGCCCAATCCAAAAGAGTTCTGGCGCAAACGGATTGGAAATACACGCAGAATTATGCGGACGCGAAAACCGCAGTCATTCAGCAGATCCTGTGCAAAGCGCAATCCGCTGGGCATTGATTCTAATCTCGCCATGCGCATCCCTGATTTCCCCGCCGATCCGCACTAGACTTGTGTGATGATCCGGCAAATCGCGCCTCAGTTTTTCACAACGGACATTCCGGCCACTCTGGCCTATTACGCAGATAAGCTTGGTTTCGAATGCTTGGGCACTTGGCAGGACCCTCCTGTGTATGCCATCGTTGCACGCGATCAGCACGTGATTCACTTTCGTTGTGCCGAACCGCCCACAGTCAATCCAAGGAAATACGACGACGAACTGATCGACGCCTACCTATTCGTGGAAGATGCGGACGCGCTTTATGCCGAGTACGAAGCCAGAGGTGTGGAATTCACTCGGGGACTCGCCAATATGCCTTGGCGCTGCCGCGAGTTTATGGTGAAAGACTGCGACGGCCGTCTACTCGCTTTCGGTTCGAACTTGTAGGTCAAGTTGCGGTCGATCCCTTCGCGAAAGTATCCGATTGCACACAAGAAATGGTTCACGGAACGCCACCGTCTCGCATATAAGCCGGCGCGGCGTTCCACGCGACCAGGGTCAGGCTGATAATCGGAGCAGATGAGGATCACTGTCTCGCACACGAAACCGAAGGAGGAGGTCATGCGTTCCGTTGATCGTTCGTTCGATGATTTATTCCGGGGCATTAGCATCGTCCCGATTCAGTTCGTGAATGAACGGAAAAGCTGGCAAGGATCGACACTCACATTTTCGATCTCGGCGAGGATGGGCTTTATCAGTACGCCCATGAGCGGAACCATCGAAGTCACGGACCGCGATATCACGATTGATGCCGATCTCGGGCTGTTCGAACGTCTCATTCCCTCGACGAAAGCTCGGGAGTCAATTACCAGCAGGATACGTGGATTGCTGACCTGATGATTTGGTGGGCTCGAAGCGCGATAAAGCGAGCATGCCTCAGGCGATTGACTCGCCAGCTAATTACCGGACGTGAGCACCTGAAGCTACTCGAACAGGCAGTCACAGTGCCCTCTGCTGCTACCGACGCAATCAGCAACGCTCGCAGGCAAGCGGGAGTTGTTGTCTCGATCGGCATTAATGAACGGGATAACGGAACTCTGTACAAACACGCAGCTTCTCTTCGATGCCGACGGCGCCTTGCTTCAGCGGCGGCGCAAGATCTCGCCCACCTACCACGAGCGCATGATCTGGGGTCAGGGCGACGGCTCAGGCCTGCGCGCGGTTGATAGCAAGGTCGGGCGGATTGGACAACTGGCGTGTTGGGAGCACTACAACCCTCTCGCGCGGTATGCGATGATGGCCGACGGCGAGCAGATCCACTCTGCCATGTATCCCGGTTCCATCTTTGGCGATCTGTTCTCGCAACAGACCGAAGTCAACATCCGGCAGCATGCACTGGAGTCCGCTTCCTTCGTAGTCTGCGCTACCGCCTGGCTGGACACGGATCAGCAGGCACAAATCGTCAAGGACACTGGTGCCAACATCGGCCCGATCTCCAGTGGTTGTTTCACGGCGATCGTGGCGCCCGACGGAAGTCTGCTGGGCCAACCCGTTCGCTCGGGGGAAGACGTGGTCATCGCCGACCTCGATTTCACCCTGATCGATAAACGTAAGCAATTATGGATTCCCGAGGCCATTACAGCCGGCCGGAATTGCTCAGTCTGCTGATTGACCGCACACCCACCACGCACGTTCATGAACGCGCGGCGCACCCCAAGTCGGTCCCTGAGCGAACCTCCGAGAACGCTCTCACCGAGGTTGTCTGAACGTAAAAGTATGGAGGATGAAAATGCCAATGATCGAAGTACAGGTTCATAGGGTCAGTACAGTCTCGCAAAGACCATTCGAGGAGGTCGTGAACAGACTTACTGCAAGCATCGGCCGTCCGGACATGACCAAGTTCCATCGCGGGGTCGCATCGGCGACGACTCTTGGCGATCTGGAGAAGGTGGTTCAAACGGCGGTTGGGCCCTCTAACGTGATGGAGTTCGCGCGCTTCGACATGGGTGACGTCCTGCCAAAGGAACGAGGCGGAGGAAGGCCCAAGGCTCTCCGCTTCGTCGTCGGGAATCCACTCATCATGAAAGAAATGGTCAAGACCGTTCCTGACGCGGCG
>JAFAUR010000855.1 GCA_019243205.1 Acidobacteriaceae bacterium
CAAAACTTAACGGCAAGGATTAAGCGTTATTCCTTTCCGATTCGTCTGCATTGGCATGAGAGCTTCGTATCGCAACATCGGTGAGACAGCCACCGATTCGCATAGACTGCTTCGATTGGACTACGCGAGCTTGTGTCGTCCCATCGCGGAACTGCCCGGCCAATTCGTTGCATGCTGTTCCTATTCTGAAAACGAAGTCGCACTCACTATCGGCGGCTCCGATTCCTCCGATGGACGCTATTCATCACTAGTCTCGTGCTTTCACAGATACCTCCGAATGCAGCTTAAGAACGGAGCGGGCCGGCTGATCTCGATCGCTCAAGAAGTAAATGAAATGGTCTACGAGTGTTGTCCGAACGGCTGCCTGCTTGGTTGTTTTTTTGCGATTTACTCTGTACCCACGCGGCAACTCTCGTACGTCAACGCTGGCTATGGCGCCCCGTTGCTTGTAAGAGGTCAGTCCAGTGAAGTAGTTCCGCTGGAAAAAGGGGGCCCCGTCTTCGGCCTCCTCCGCGCGCCGCATTACATCGAACGTTGCACGAAGCTACACCCCGGAGATCGCTTTGTTGCATTCACCAACACTGTCATTGAATCGTTCTGCACAACCAATCGGGGCGGCGCTGACAAACTTCTCATCGATCTGATCAGGCAGCATCAGCGCTGTTCAGCGATGGATCTCGCGAACGCCATTCTCTCGGAAGCTGAGGATTTTTCGGGCAGCTTCCTCATCGATCGCATGGTTATGACGGCATGCGCCGACGACACGACTTTCGCCGTCCGGCCTCGGCACTTCCAAAGAGCACATGCAGCCGTCGCCTGAATGAAAGCGCCATTCACTCCGTCGGCGCGCACTGATTCTGCTACGGCATGAAAATCAACGCTCAACCCACTTGAATCCTTCCTGTGTTGAGAAGTTGCGAAACCTCGCAACTCCATACATAAAAAGGACACAGGAAGGAAACTGGAACGGTCTAACCTAAAATATTCATCGTTAGATCGTTAGCCAGGAAACACATGCCTAGAACTGCACCTTTGACTGAAGTCATAGACGCAAACCAATTCCTAGCAGCTCTGGTCGCCTTCAAGAAAGGCGATTTCACCGTGCGCCTGCCGGTAAACCAGACTGGGTTGGCCGGCAAGATTGTCGATACGCTCAACGACATCTTTGAACTGAACGAGAACATGGCGGGCGAGCTTGCCCGCATCAGCACGGCGGTCGGCAAAGAGGGCAGAATCAGCCAGCGCGCTTCGCTGTCCGCCGGGCTGGGCCAATGGGGCTCTTGTGTCGATTCGGTGAACAGCCTCATCACCGACCTCGTCCAGCCCACTACAGAGATCGCTCGTGTTATCGGTGCAGTGGCACAGGGCGACCTCTCGCAGAAGATGTCGCTGCAGGTAGAAGGCCGGCCACTCAAAGGCGAATTCGTTCGGACGGCGCGCGTGGTCAATACCATGGTGGACCAGCTGAACTCGTTCGCGAGCGAAGTCACTCGCGTGGCGCGCGAAGTTGGGACTGAAGGAAAGCTGGGCGGACAGGCTGTCGTAACCGGCGTCGCAGGGACCTGGAAGGACTTGACGGATTCCGTCAATTCGATGGCTTCGAATTTGACGAATCAGGTACGCAACATCGCCGAAGTCACAACGGCAGTCGCTAGGGGCGACCTGTCACGAAAGATTACAGTCAACGTACAGGGCGAAATCCTCGAGCTGAAAGACACCATCAACACCATGGTCGATCAGCTCAGCTCCTTCGCTAGCGAAGTGACGCGCGTCGCGCGCGAAGTCGGAACCGACGGCAAACTCGGCGGACAGGCGGTGGTAACGGGTGTCGCGGGTACCTGGAAAGACCTGACGGATTCCGTAAACTCCATGGCTTCCAACCTCACGGCTCAAGTCCGAAACATCGCAGAAGTGACGACGGCGGTTGCAACGGGCGACCTTTCCCGCAAGATCACGGTCAACGTACAGGGCGAAATCCTCGAGCTCAAGAACACCATCAACACCATGGTCGATCAGCTCAGCTCGTTCGCCAGCGAAGTCACGCGCGTTGCGCGCGAAGTGGGCACTGAGGGCAAACTGGGGGGACAGGCCGAAGTGCGAGGTGTCGCCGGCACCTGGAAAGATCTAACCGACTCCGTGAATTTGATGGCCGGCAACCTGACCGGCCAGGTCCGAAACATTGCAGAGGTCACTACGGCCGTCGCTCGGGGAGATCTGTCCCGCAAGATCACCGTCAACGTACAAGGCGAAATTCTTGAGCTCAAGAACACCATCAACACCATGGTCGATCAGCTCAGCTCTTTCGCGAGCGAGGTGACACGCGTCGCGCGCGAAGTCGGCACCGAAGGCAACTTGGGCGGTCAGGCAGTTGTGAAAGGCGTCGGCGGGGTCTGGAAAGACCTCACTGATTCCGTGAACTCCATGGGCGGCAATCTGACTGCCCAGGTTCGCAATATCGCCGAAGTGACAACAGCCGTCGCCAACGGCGATCTCTCACGCAAGATCACGGTGGATGTGCGCGGCGAAATTCTTGAGCTCAAGAACACGATCAACACCATGGTCGACCAGCTCAGTTCTTTCGCCAGCGAAGTGACTCGCGTGGCGCGTGAAGTCGGTACCGAAGGCAAGCTCGGCGGCCAAGCCGTCGTGAAGGGAGTCGGCGGCGTTTGGAAAGACCTCACCGACTCGGTGAACTCCATGGGCGGCAATCTGACAGCTCAAGTCCGCAATATTGCGGAAGTCACAACCGCCGTCGCTAATGGCGATCTGTCGCGCAAAATCACGGTCGATGTGCGCGGTGAGATCCTCGAACTCAAGAACACGATCAACACCATGGTTGATCAGCTGAATGCCTTCGCATCGGAAGTAACGCGCGTCGCGCGCGAGGTTGGGACC
>JAFAUR010000868.1 GCA_019243205.1 Acidobacteriaceae bacterium
TGGCGTTCGAATAATCGTACTGAATGTACAGTCCCGGCACCGGGGAATAGGTGACCAAGAGACCGGATTTCTGATCCATACAAAACTCTGATTCATCCCAAAGTCGTCCACCCGCCGCGGACTTTGGTGGACTCATGCGCTCCGTCAGCGCGCAAATAAGATCGACACCGTTCAGAGTTGCGGCAGCAGTCCGGATAGACGCTCGTGAACCAAAAATGGAATCTACGTAAAAGATGGCGGCACGCACCTGAGCTAGGCGAAGCGGAATACCGACGTTCGGCTGATTACTGTAAAGCAGCTTTTCCTTGTTGACATTGATGACCGAATATCCAGGACCCTGGGCGGTCCAGCGATAAAGACCCCGCCCCGGTGAGACATTTTCGAGCTGCCAGTTTCCATCGGAGGACGAAGAGCCAAACGATGCGAAAGTCGTCTTAAGATCGTAGGGATAAGCACGAACATTTGAGAGCGCCTTAGCATTCGCAAGCAAGTTTATGATTGTGGCTCGCTGAGTTGCGTCCTGCACAGGCTGAGCATTGCTCGCGACAAGTTCAAGCGGATCGGATGGAACTGGCGGTTGCGGAAGATTTGCTAGCGCCACACGCGAAAATGGCATACCTGGCGCTTGCGCGTTTGCCAATCTCAGCATGGCACCCGCCAGGACAGCTACACGGCACACCATAGAAAGTGACATCGGAAGCCTCTTGGGATGCGTCTCACACAAGGCTACTACGAACGGACCTAGGGTGGCGGTTCGCTTCAAAGGAGGTCAAACGTCAGGTTTTCCGAGCGAGCGTTCTACATTTCGAGTTCGGAAGTACTGCCAAAAGACGTTCGCGACAGCCAGGACGGGCACGGCCAGGACTATGCCGAGCGGCCCGAAGAACAAGCTTCCAGCAAGTAACGCCAGGAAAATCGGAATCGCGCGGAGGCCCAGTGGCCTTCCGAGCAGAAGCGGCTGCAAAACGAATCCTTCAATCGCCTGTATCGCCACCCAGGCGCCAAAAGCAATCGCTACGCCTGTCCAGTCACGATCCGCGACCAGCATTGTGAGGCCAACCAACGCCAGCGTAATCAGGGATCCGATGCTCGGAATCAAGCTGCAGATTCCGCCGATCAATGCAAAGAGCGGCCACCAAGGTACATGTGCGATCGCAAACCCCACCGCGTACAGGACTGTTTCGATAGCGGAGATGATGAGCTGCGAGCGAATGTAGAGCCCCAGAACCCGAATTGCCTGCCGAAAAGGATTACCGGAAGCAGCCATACCTTTAATGTCCCAATGTATTCCCGTACTGGTCCGTGCCGTGTTCACCACAGGCGAGGAAACATCGTACAAATTGCGGCCAGAGGAAATTGTTCCTTTCGCAAGCGTCCAGCTCCGTCAGCGGCCTCGCTCGTCCGATCGTGCAAGATAACCAATGGTGGTTCTGCAGTCTCATCGGCGTGATCAAACAAGTGAGTCACCCGTTCAATGCTCCTCCTCGATGACGGCGTGCTCGAGACACAGCTAATCACCAGGATCAAGGCGCTGCAGACTGCCATGCCCACCAAATCGGGTGCGTCGCGGCTGCGAAGCCCGTCGCTGGCCCGTGGTGCGAACTCACAACCGTGCCCGCGATGGCGGCGATGAGCGCTGCGCGCCACCACCTGTCGTTCTGTTGACGCAATCACGCACTGGCTCTCATGGACCGCGTCCTCGGCGCCATGGCTGGCAGAGCCCGAAGCTGCCAGAAACTGTTCGAGTTCTGGATTCGGGCAGCGCCTGGCAGTACGTCGACACCGTGACCATATAATCGCGTCGATGGCAAAGAGGATGACACGACGCGAATTAGGGCAGGCCGCGGCAGCAGCGGGCTTATGTAGTGATGTCGTTGCGGCGGCGCCCCAGGTACACCGGGCTGAAGTCCGAAGCGAATCCGAAGTCCGGGAGCTTGATCCGGTCGAATGGACGCTGAACCGGTATCGATCCGCGCAGCTACAATTGACTTTTCAGGCCACGACCCGGGCTCAAGCGGAGCAGTGGCAAGGGCAACTCCGAGCGAAGCTGACGGAGTTACTGGGCGGGTTCCCGGAACGAACGCCTCTCAAACCGCAAATTCTCGATAAACGCGACCTGAGAGTCTACACGCGTGAGAAGATCTGGTTCGAAAGCCGGCCGGGAACTGGAGTGATTCTTTATCTACTGCTCCCGGCTGGCTCCCACTCCCCTCATCCGGCCGTCATCTGCGTTCCCGGCCATGGCCGCGGCGTTGATGACATCGTGGGCATCGACGAAAATGGCAACGACCGAACTGGCAAGCCGGGATATCAGCACGATTTTGCGATCCAAGCCGTTGAACACGGGCTCGCAGCAGTGGCGATCGAACCGATGGCTTTCGGTTATCGCCGGGATCCGATCACCATTGCCAAGGGGCCGAATGCCACCGCCTGTCAACCAGCGGCCGGATCGGCTCTGCTGATGGGGCAAACGATGATCGGCTGGCGCGTATGGGACGTCATGCGGGCGCTTGACTGGATTGAGACACGGCCGGAACTGGACAGTCAACGCGTGGGGTGCATGGGAATTTCGGGTGGTGGCACATGCACCCAGTTTTCTTCGGCTCTCGACTCACGCATCAAAGCGGCTTTCGTGAGCGGCTATCTGAATACATTCCGAGACAGTATCATGAGCGTCTCGCACTGCATCGACAACTACGTTCCAGGAATTCTCAATTGGGCGGAGAACCATGATGTTGCCGGCTTGATTGCGCCGCGACCGTTCTTTTCAGAAGGCGGCACGCGCGATCCGATCTTTCCCGTAGCGGCTACACGCGAGAGCTTCATGCGGGTGAAGAAGGTCTACGATGTGTTTGGTGCGTCCGATCTCGCCCAGCAGGAAATCTTTGACGGCGTACACGAATTCCACGGCGTGAAAGGATTGCCGTTCTTGGCGAAGGCACTGGGGTGAACCGACAGGATGCTGAGTGCGAATGCACGTAAAGCGTCGAACGCGACTAAGTCGTGAATCATCTTCTTTCAACGTCCTCATACGTACCGAGGGTTGGTTCCTGTCAGGACAAACACGCTCATGCAGAAGCGGCTAGCGGCCTTTACCCCAGAGGAATTAGGTCGATAGTAATGGTACGTTTCCGTTCGAACACACTTAGAAACTCCTGGCAACTTTCAAAGAATATTATTGCTTGAACTAAGTATGAGCTTTTTCAGAGGCACTGAGACATTCCATCACCCACCTAGACGAAAGATTCAAACTCTGCAATATCACCTTAGTCGATGGCTTTTGATTCCGGCTCCTAAGTCCGGTCCTCCCAATATGGAGGTCCATTCATGAAAGCGTGGCGCAAATGTCTGCGAACAAGTTCTTTCGGATATTTTTTCTGCTTCGTCGTGGCTTGGAGCTTTTTTCCGTTTACAAGTTGGGCTACGGCCCGCTCGGCAACGGTTCAAGGTACCGTCGAGAGCGGCGGTCGCCGGCTCGCAGGATATCGTGTATCCTTATACGGCAGCTTCGTCGACCATCGCCCGCGTTGGATGCTCTTGGGTTCGGATCTCAGTAACGAATCTGGACACTTTCAACTCACCTATTCGATTCCCAAAGAGCTGCTTGAGGATGAAGAGCCGGTTCTGTTCCTTGAAGCCGAGCATGGCCCGGTTATGCTGGCATCAGCAATCGGCGTTGGAACGAAAGTTCCTGCGCATGTCGTCGTGAACGAGCGAACTACGGTTGCCACTGCAAACGCGTTCGCGCAATTCGTTCATAGCCAGAGAATCGAAGGCAATAGCTACGGCATGGTCAATGCTGTAAGCATGGCTGCGAACCTCGCTGATCCGGTATCCGGCGAGGTCGGGATCGTCCTCGCCTCGACGCCCAATGGCGCCGAGACTTCGACTCTTCCGACGTTCAACTCGCTCGCAAACGTGGTCGCCAGTTGTGTTGAGGATGACTCCAACTGCGCAAAACTGTTCACGGCCGCCACGCCGCCCGGCGAGCCGGCGCCCACGCAGATGCTCCAGGCCATGGCAAACATCGTTAAGAACCCGTCTTATCCCGGTTACGATAACGATGCCGATGATCCGATTTTCACGTTGTCGCAGGTCGCCGGGACGAATCAACCCGCACTCATCCACCGTCCTACGAGTTGGCTGCTTTTCCTGAAGATTACCGGCGGCTTCTATAGCGCGCAAGACCGGGCGAATCTTATGAACGGTCCCGGCAACTTCGCAATCGATAAGAAAGGTTTTGTCTGGGTAGACACTAACTATGTTCCGGAACCGCCGGATGTATTTGCCTGTGCCGGTCGTCGACTCCTCGAGTTCTATCCCTGGGGTGAACCGGTTCCCGGAACACCATTCTTGGGTGGCGGGCTCAGCGGCGCCGGCTATGGCATTACGCTCGATCCCGAAGGGAATGTCTGGGTCGGTAATTTTGGCTTCGAGGATCCGCCTTGCGCATTCCTTCCTCAGGCGGCGCCGAAGAATGCTGTATCTGAGTTCCGGCCCGACGGCAGCCCCATTTCGCCTGCCCAGGGCTACACGGATGGCGGCATCTCCTGGCCCCAGGGGACCGTCTCGGACCGCCAGGGCAACATCTGGGTCGGCAATTGTGGAAACGATACCGTGACGGAATTTCCCTCGGGAGATCCGAGCCGCCCTGTCAACATCGCGCTCGGGCCAACACCGACACCGGGAAAACCGCAAATAAAGCCGTTCGGCCTTTCGATCGATCTCAAAGGTAACGTTTGGATCACCAATCCGGGCAATAGTACAGTCTCACTCATTTCACCCCAAGGAAAGCTTCTGAAGACACTACCCAGCACCTATCAGGGCAAAACCGTTCTTACCCACCCGGTAGGCAACGCGGCTGACATCGAGGGGAATATATGGGTAGCGAACTCGGATCTGGTCAGTACGCCTTGTCCGGGGCCGACGAGGCAAGGTTCGGCTACAAATCCTTCGATTACGATGTATCAGATGGATAAACGGGAACCAGCGCCCGGCTCCCCGTTTACCGGGGGCGGCCTGACTATCCCGTGGGGCATCGCAGTCGATGGTGATGATATGGTCTGGGTGTTCAACTTCGGGAACTTCGTTCCCTTAAACGCTCCTACCGGCATCCCGACTGGTATCAGCCGTTTCTGCGGTGCCGATACCCGCAAGTGTCCGCGGGGCATGCATACTGGACAGCCAATCTCGCCGAGTACCGGATATCAAAGCGACGCTTTCGCCCGCATCACAGGCGGCCAGATTGATCCTTCGGGAAACATCTGGATGACGAGTAACTGGAAGATCGACGTGAATCCATTCCTCAATCCAGGCGGAAACTCCATCGTCATTGCCATCGGGGCTGCTGGGCCCGTGAACACCCCACTGATCGGACCGCCAGTCCCGTTCAAATAGCTTGCTCCACCAGGGCCCACCACAAAGCTCATCTCGCCGCTATATGGACTCGTGCAGCGACAAACGCTTCAGCAAGGGTTTATCATCGCTTCACCGCGGGCGTATAATGTTCCCACAGTTCATAGCTCGCTCGCCCCTAGGGACAGCAAGAGGGCAGCATGGGCCACAGAGAAACAATCCGCGATACAAAAGACAAGCCCCCGGAACATCCACCGCGCCGGGTCAGGCTTCCTGGCTTTCTCATCGAACAGGAACTCGGGCTTGGAGACGTAATCAAGCGAACCACCTATGCCATGGGCATCAAACCCTGCACAGGCTGTGAGAAGCGCGCCGCACTGCTCAACCGCTGGATGCGCTTCTCGGGTTGAGTAACACGGCATTTCAGGACACGAGCGAAACCAATGGACCAGCCACACGCCGCAGCCGCCGGGCAGGACGAGGGGCCTGTAGCTCTCACGCCGCAAATCAGTGTTCCGGGGATCGAACGGTCGCGCCTTACCCCGTCTGCTTCGCAAGTGTGCCCGACCTGCGGTGCCACGACGAGTTCGTATGTTTACGCGATCGGCAGGATCGAACCTCGTTTCCCCTTGCCCTCGATTGAGAAGGAGTTCGCTCAGACAACGGGGCGGGCGGACACTGCTGGTCTCACTGACCGGCAAGCTATACAAAAGGTTCTGTCACAGCGCTCGAACCGCTATCTTGCGCGACAGTTGTGCTGGGTCATGACCATAGAGGGTCTGGAGAACTATATCCTGCTTCCGCGGGATCCCCTCGATGTCGATCTGCTGATTGAATCTCTCAGGCCCACGCCGACTCCCCTGGATCTTGATGTCGCCATAGGCATGAAGGGGCCTGTCGCGGCGACAGATGTGTGCAATGGCCTCGTGGTTCCGATACTCTTCTTTGATCAACTGTACTCGTTTGATCGCGATTCACTGATCAAAGGAATCCCGCGCCCCGAACAAATGCAACCTGAGGCGTTCACGGCAGCGGCGGCGGAGTTGTTCGACCGTATCATGCAGATGGCTGACAACGCCGGCGCGACTGATAACCATCGTGCGTTGAACTATCTCGCCGTCCGCTATCCGGCGATTTACGCCAAGGCGGCTGAAAACTTCGCTGCGAATTCATCGCTTAGTAGCCTGAGCGTGACCCCTTCATCGCTCAGCGGCGCGCGAAAGATCTTGGATGTGATCTTTTCTTTTACCAACCGCAGCACGGACGTGATCGAGAAGTTCTTCTGCCGCGTAGATATCACCGATGAATTTCCGTTCCTTATTACAAAACTGTCCTCGTACTATGACCGCTAGCAACAGGCCCGAATAGCAGGTATCTGGAATGCGCCTGCCGGGATTTGATGCTGAGAGTACTCTTTACAGAACCAGCATCCACTACAAGATGACCCTAGGAGGTGAGAACTGCTCCGGAGCCGCTGGCATCCCAGGGCCTCCAGCAGCGCCGATCCTTCTTCCGGGCCAATTCGTTTCCGCGGCTCCCATCCGTCCTTTTCCCAACGTACTTTGCCAACCGTGCATCCTGGACAAGAGCGGGAACTGCACACAGTATTGCGTTCATTGCCCCGATCCAATTCCTGATGAGCGTTGTTGGACATCCACCACGTCCTGCGCTCCAAATGAGTGCTGCCCGTCGAAGCAGGCTCCGTGCTATGTGCCCGGGAAAGATAAGTTCTGCTGTCTGGCAAACTACCAGTGCTGCAACCCCGAGAAAAACTTTTGCTGCCCGCAGAATACGTCATGTTGTAATCCGCTTTGCTGCGCTGTGGGGACTGATTGTTGCTCCGGGGCGTGCGTAGTTCTGAGCATGGACCCGCAGAACTGTGGGAGTTGCGGCAGTATCTGCGCCCCAGGCCTGACTTGTGTCAACGGCAAATGTGTCTGCCCCATTTTGGACGACCCTGATACCTGTTCTCCAGGAGGAAGAACAAGCCGTTCGAATTACTACTTTGGGAACAACTGCCAGCCCGTCACGGGGCTGACTATATCCTTGACGGCGTCCGAGGATATCGTGTCGGATAACGGGTTCCAGTTGCAACTCAATGCCTATAGCCAGCACGGAGTGGATTCGGCTCAGCAATACCTATTCTTTGTTCAGGAGAACTCGATACAGGGAGTAATCTCGAACTGGGCGAGCTCTTCTCAGGCAATCGTGTGTGACTCCGTCAACGTTGCGTCGACTCCGATCAAGAACGGTATCCCAGCGGGTTACTCGTTGAAAATCACTCTTCAATACCAAGGGAACAGTGTGAGCGGAGCGCTGTTCGAAGTGCTTTCCTCCGGCCTCCCTGTGGCAACCCCTCAGACGTTTCTAGTGAGTCAGGCCGGCTGCCACTGTAGTGATATGGGACAATGTCCTCCCTCGCCGCCTGTGCAATTTTGCTGCACTGGTTATCAGTCGTCCGCCGACCTGTCTCCGATCACGGCATTCCAGGTTAACGTCGTCGGCCCCGGAGGTGGAGCATCAGCTACGTTTACATCGGGAGAAGGAAACATACAATACTCGGTTTCGAGTGGCACGTTGATCCCTCTTAGTAGTCCGCCATTGTGCGTCGAAAACGCCTTTTGCACGGCCGAGGGCTCGAACGCATCATACGGACCGTTGAGCGGCTGCCCGGGACAATTTTTGACACAGACTTTTAGTACATAGAGTTGGTGCGCACCTGTTTGCAGCTGCGCACGACATCCTCGACTCAAACAACTAGCTTTCCAGGAACAGACCGAACTCGGAAACCGCGGGGCAGACCGGACACTCAGTTATGCGTAACCGAACGCGCGCCGTCCGAACTGTGTTGGATAAACGAACAATGCGGCAGGACCCGACGCTTGTGCCCACTGCGACCTGCCGCCACGCGCTATCGATCCATGTATCCACGGCGAAACCGCCGATCCGTTGTCCCAGCCGAATGTTCTCCCGCATCCGCACAAGATTGAAAGTGACCGAACTGGGGAAATCGAAAACAATGACGGCCGTGGTTACCCTATCATCGGTCGACCAGTAAGTATCGAGGCTGTCATCCAAGAGCATGTGCGGGCCGTATGCCATGTCGTTGCCGCGAATGTTGGAGGCAACAATGCTGCCTGCCTGCTTCGCCAGATTTCGTGAAAAAATCTCCCGAACCAGCTTGCCGAAACCGCGCAGTGATTCGGAATCCGGCTCGTCGATCAGGCCACGCCGATCTGGTGGGACGTTCAAGAGGAAGCTAGCGCCTCGACCGGTTGAATCGTAAAAGAGCGTGAGCAGTTCGCGGCTGGTCTTTACCCGTGCATTTTCTGCCTCGTGCCAAAACCAGCCCGGGCGTATGGAGACGTCGCACTCCGCGGGCATCCAGAACTTGCCATTGCGCGTTCCACTTGTGGCCTCGCTCTCCTTTACGTTCCCAGGCGAGGCAGGGCCGCCATCGGCACCCACCGGCGTGTATGTGGCCCAGCACGGATCGCCCGCTATTCCCTTCTCGTTCCCGACCCACCTGATATCAGGCCCTACGTCGCTAAACCGGACCGCACCCGGCTGTAAGTCGCGTTCCATCTTCCAGGTGTTGTCCCAGTCGTAATAATGCAGCTTGTCGATGATGCGCCTCTCTCGCGCCCCGCCATAGAACCCATCACCTCCGTTAGCGCCGTCGTGCCAGATCTCGAACACGGGCCCATAGCCCGTCAGTAATTCGCGAATCTGCTGGCGGTAGATTTGGATGTACTCCGGGTGTCCGTAGCTAGCCTGGCTGCGATCCCAGGGAGATACATAAACGCCAAATTTAAGACCCTGGCGCTGAGCCGCTTCTGAAACCTCCTTCACGACATCGCCTCGCCCGTTTCGAAACGGGCTGTTCTTTACAGAGCGCTCGGTAGTCTTGGTGGGCCACAGACAGAATCCGTCGTGGTGTTTACACGTAAGAATCACTCCCTTGCTTCCGGACTCCTTCAAAGTGCTGACAATCGCGTCGGCATCGAAGGCGGTGGGCTTGAACAACGCCGGACTCTCATCGCCATAGCCCCATTCCTTGTCGGTGAAAGTATTAATCGTGAAGTGGAGGAAGTTGTAGATCTCCATCTCGCTCCAATGCAACTGCGGCGCCGACGGCAAGGGCCCATACGGCTGAGGCGCTGCTACATTTCGTGCAGAGGCAGAGAGGGTTCTAAGCGTCGTAGCGGCGGCAACGAAGGAACGCCTGGAGAGGATCATCCGTGAAACTCGAGATCCATAAGCTCACCAGCCGTGGCGCGCGATTCCGTGTTCCTCCCCGACTTCGACCACCGCCAAGCTACTCTCGTAAA
>JAFAUR010000930.1 GCA_019243205.1 Acidobacteriaceae bacterium
CGCCGCGTCAATCCAGCGGTTATTTGCTTCTCCCCAGTTCTTGAGTGGATAGCACTCTAACGGTAAAGCCAGGTAGCGGCCGTTCACTTGTGCCGAGGTGTGCAGGCGTTCGAGAATTTCAAAACGGTCCATCCGCCGCCCCCAATACCTCCGAAAGGCTGCAATCAGAGTGTCCTGATCGTAATAGTGGGGAGGAAGCGCCGTGGTCGCGCCAGCTATATGCATAAAATTTGCGGGACTGCCTTAGTATCCCAGCGTTTCCTGAATGCCGACACAGTCGGCTAAAGAACTAAGGGTAAATGCCGATCGGGTTTCAACCGATAAGCAAAGTAGCGTGCTGCCGGTCCGAACTTCTCTATCGTTTTTCCTGATTGCGTGCTGCAGTTTCAGCGTTCCCGCCTTTGCGCAACGGTACCAGTTTGCACAGTATGTGGAGGGACTCGACAACCTGAACGTCGAGTCGATGCTGCAGGACCATACAGGTTTTCTATGGATCGGCAGTCAGAACGGTCTGTTCCGGTATGACGGTAGGCGATTCGAGAGCTTTGGACGGGCGGACGGTCTGGCCGGCACATGGGTTAGAAATCTGATTGAAGACGCTTCCGGAAGGCTGTGGGTCGGGACCGCGGAAGGATTGTTCCTATTCGGCAAGGACCGGAAATTCAAAAATGTCCAGTTCTCCGGAAAAACTATCGAGGTGAACCTGGGCTCCCAAATGGCAGGACAACCCGACGGCGAAATCCTCGTGTGTTCGCAATTCGGTCTCCTCCGGGTCACAACTCCTTCTCACACAGACGGCCAACCGCGGGTGTCCGGTTTCTCCGAGCGCTCGTCGGGCGAGATTTCGGGCTCGGGCCGCCCGCACTCGGTCTTTGTCGCTCGTGACGGATCCGTTTTTTTCGGCTGCGGAAAGGGAGTGTGTCAGAGCGTCTCGGGAAAGACTACGACCTGGAATAAAACGAGTGGACTTCCTCCCGACAACTACACGAACTTCCTGGAGGATCGTGAAGGAGCCATATGGGCCAGGGGACAAATTCACGTTGCCGTCCTGCGGCCTGGCCAGTCTCACGTTGAACTTCGGGACTTTCCCGTTGCGAAGGCCACCGCCGCTTCCTACCAGGGCCTCTCGCAAGACCAGCAGGGGCGAGTTCTGGCAATCCTCGGAACCGAGATGGCTCGGTATGAAGCGGACCACTGGAACATCCTGTCCGAGGAGAACGGATTTGGTAAAGAGTCGATCACCTCTTTGCTTGTCGACCGGCAAGGAACGGTTTGGTTGGGCCTGCTCGGTCGCGGGCTTCGCAAATGGGTCGCGTACGGGCAATCAGAGCATTGGACGACCGATAACGGCCTCCGCAACAACGTCGTTTGGGCGATTACGCGAGACAGTCACGGTAGGCTCTGGGTTGGCGATGACACAGGCCTGACATACATGGATCCGGGCAGCAAGAAACTGCGGCCCTGGAGGGCAGGCACGGAACCAGGCCGTGTTCTGAGCCTCGCTAGCTCGGTCGACGGCTCGGTTTGGGCGGCAAATAGCAACAGCGTGCTCCAGATCAGCGGAACTTCGCTTCGCTCGGTTTTCCGCTTCGAAGGCAGCGTACGAAAGGTATACGCCGATTCAGCCGGTCGTGTGTGGGTAGCAACAAGCCGCGGTTTGTGGGTGGGCACTCCTTCGCGCCACGGCTGCCAGTTCAAGCTCGTTGTCATCTCCGAACGCTCCCGAAACGCTCCCTTCGTGGACGTCGAAGAAACGTCAGGAGGAAAGATCTGGACAGTGGCGGAAAACCATTTCTTTGTCTTCAATGGACTGAACTGGCACGAACTCGTCTGGTATTCTAAACAGCCCCCAGGCCATGTAATGGAGTTTGCTCCAACGAACGAGGGGGCCATCTGGATCGCCGGCACCTTCCCGGGCTTGTACCGTCTACAGCTGGACGGCCGTGGGCTCCGGTGCTCGGCGACCTTGGCGAAACCAGTTTTGAGTTCTGACCTCGTGGACATTGTGAGTCTCGATCGACGCGGTCGTCTGTGGACGGGCGGTGATCAAGGCGTAACGGTCTTCGACGGCACGCGTTGGCGCCGCTACAACCGGGGCAACGGGCTCATCTGGAATGATATGGCCGAAAAAGCTCTCTATAGCGATGCCGACGGCAGTGTCTGGGTCGGAACCGGCGGCGGACTGTCTCACATCTTCAATCCTGTTGTTGCCGCACCTCGTCCGCCTGCGCCTCTGGTCGTATCGGCAACCTTCGGCAAAACGGACATCGTCCGTCACCCCAACCTCCCCTGGCATGAGGAGTCAACCCGATTGTTGCTAGGTGTCCTTTCCTTCGAGAACGAGCGTTCATTTCGGGTTCGTTATCGCCTATCCGGGCTGGAGCATGACTGGGTTGAAGCTACTGACCGCTCTGTAAGGTATTCGGGCGTCCGCCCCGGCAATTACATTTTTGAAGCACAAACGGTGGATGACACAACAGGTCAAGTTTCTACGACGACTGCGCTGGCTTTTCGAATCGCGCCACCCTGGTGGTCGACATGGTGGTTCAAGCTGACACTCGCGATGCTCACGCTTGCGCTCGCTGTCACGTGCTGGCGCTGGCGAACGCGCGCCATGCTTTCGAGGCAGCGCGTCCTGGAGCGCCTCGTAGCGGAACGAACCGAGGAACTCGATCGCCGCCTCCTGGAACAGGCCCTTTTAAAAGCCGAAGCAGAACGCGGCAGCCGCGCCAAGAGCGAGTTCCTTGCCATCATGAGCCACGAAATCCGCACTCCCATGAACGGCGTTATTGGCATGACGCACCTTCTGCTCGATACCCCTCTGACGGACGAGCAACGCGAGTACCTAGCAACGATTAAGGATTCTGGAGATTGCCTCGTGACGATCATCAACGACATTCTCGATTTCTCAAAGATTGAGGCCGGCAAGCTGGACCTGGAAGACACAGAGCTAAATTTGGAAACCCTGAGTCGGGACACGGCTGACTTGGTTATGGCCTCTGCGCTCCGAAAGCGTCTGGCGCTTGATCTCGCCTTCGATCCGGGATTACCTCGTTGCGTTTCGGGAGACCCGGTTCGCATTCGCCAGATATTGCTCAACCTGCTTTCGAATGCGATCAAATTCACCGAACGCGGGACCGTCAAACTCCGGGTTTCGATGGATGAGGATGACAGTACAGATAAAGCAGTGATTCGTTTTAGCGTTTCCGATACCGGAATCGGTATTTCTGCGGAGGCCCAAGTGAGGCTATTTCAAAGCTTTATGCAAGCGGACACCTCCACCACGCGGCGATACGGCGGAACAGGGTTAGGTTTGGCCATTTCGAAAAAATTAGCCGAGCTGATGGGCGGCACCATTGGCGTCATCAGTTCGGCGGGGCAGGGAAGTACGTTCTGGTTCACCGTGTGTTTGCCCGTGCTCGATCTCACGCGGAAATCTCAACTCGTGTCCGCCAGCGTACCGGGCGACGTTCACAAGCAAATCCGGGGGAAGGTTCTGGTGGTTGAAGACAACCTGATCAATCAAAAGGTTGCCGTCCGGCTGCTTTCGAATCTCGGACTTCAAGTCGACGTTGCGGCGGACGGGGAGCAGGCCATTCGACAGGCTACCCGCCATCGTTACGACGCGATTTTCATGGACATTCAGATGCCGGTTATGGACGGGCTGCAGGCGACGCGCGAAATCAGAAAGATGCCTGCTCCTTTCGGTCGCGTCCCCGTCATTGCGGTCACCGCAAACGCCCTTGCCGGCCATCGGGAGAAATGTCTCGAGGCGGGTATGAATGAGTTTATCGTCAAGCCGGTCAGCAAACTCGTTTTGGAGAAAGCGGTCGAGCAGTGGTGCTGGTCGGTATCGGCGAGCGACTCCGTCGAATTGCTTAGCGCCTGATTCGGTCGAGAGATAGACAGGCAGACACGCACGTATTCACGTGCGGACAAGCGTTTATTCACAAGAAGAGATCCTGCACTGGCTGGCTTTGCGCATGGTTCCAGGCCTTGGGACCATCGGAACGCTCCGGTTGCTCGAAAGCCTGAAATCTCCGGAAGCCATTTTCCGGGCATCGGCGTCGGAACTCGAAGCGGCCGGGCTCACCCCTGCTCAAGCGAAAGCCGTTTCGAGCGGATATTCCTTCGACGACGCGTTGGATCAGCAATCGAAGATGCTGGCCGCAGGAGCCGAACTGATCACGATTCACGATCTCCGGTATCCGCAGCGTCTGAGGGATATCTTCGATCCGCCCTTGCTCCTCTTCGCGCTTGGGCGAGCCGAACTGATCTCCTCCCATCAGATCGCAATGGTGGGGACCCGCAGGCCAACCCCCTACGGCATCGCTGCATCCGAGCGGCTCAGTGCGGATCTTGCCCGGGCAGGTCTTACGATCACGAGCGGCATGGCCCGAGGGATCGATACAGCGGCCCATCGGGCTGCTCTCGCGGAAAACGGCAACACGGTAGCGGTTTTCGGGTCTGGAGTCGACGTGCTGTATCCGGCAGACAACCGGAAGCTCTACTCCGACATCGCCAAACACGGCCTGCTGCTGTCCGAGTTCCCGATGGGGACTCCTGCTTACCCTCAGAATTTTCCGGTACGAAACCGGATTGTAAGCGGATTGTCACTGGGTATCGTGATCGTGGAAGGCGCGCAACATAGTGGCTCGGGCATTACTGCCCGGCTTGCGATGGACCAGGGCAGAGAAGTGTTCGCCGTGCCAGGAAACATCACGTCCAAAATGTCGTGGGGGCCCAATCTCCTGATCAAAGATGGAGGCGCCAAGTTGGTCAGTGAATGGAGCGACATCACCAACGAACTGCCTCTTGCGGTCCGCCGCGACCTGGTTTCGAAGGCGCAGCAGAAAGTCCTGATGGAAGGCATTGATCCCGCGTCAGCGCTACCGGAACCCACCCCAGAGGAACCCCTGAAGGCCCTCTGCCGCAAGCTGCTCAGCTATCTGAAACCCGATATTCCTCAACAACTTGAGAGCCTGCTTGAAACTTTTGAGGGGGTCTCCTCATCTGAGTTGATCGGCGCCCTTTTTGATCTGGAAATGTCAGGGATGGTCCGGCAACTCCCGGGCAAGAACTTTATAAAGGTGTGGTAAAAAGGGTAGCGTTTCTTAAAGCGGTCGCCGGGATATCTCAATTTCATCTAAAGAAGTAGCTATGGCAAAATCTCTCGTCATCGTGGAATCTCCTGCGAAGGCGAAAACAATCGGTAAGTATCTGGGCAAACAGTTCATCGTCAAGGCCTCGCTGGGTCACGTTAAAGACTTGCCTAAAAAGGACTTAGCCGTTGACGTCGAGCGCGACTTCACCCCCAAGTACGAGGTGATCGAAGGCAAAAAGAAGCTGATCGCCGAGTTGAAGCAGGCTGCGAAGAGCGTTGACTCGGTTTATCTGGCCGCCGACCCCGATCGGGAAGGCGAGGCGATCTGCTGGCATTTGCAGGAAGAGCTCGAACCCAAAAAGGCTGACAAGCCCGCGATCTTTCGTGTGATGTTTAACGAAATCACGGCGAATGCGGTCAAGAAGGCCTTCGAAAAGCCGCTTTCCGTAAACATTAACCTGGTCGAGGCGCAACAAGCCCGCCGTGTTCTTGACCGTCTGGTGGGTTACAAGATTTCGCCGTTACTGTGGGATAAAGTCCGCCGAGGTCTGTCCGCGGGACGCGTGCAGACGGTAGCAGTTCGGCTCATTGTGGAGCGCGAACGCGAGATCCGGGCTTTCCAGAAGCAGGAATACTGGACGATTGACGTCGCGCTGAACGCGAAGAAGCCCCCGACGCTCGTCGCCCGCTTGAATAAGGTTCGCAACGAAACGCCAACGGTCGGGGACGAGAAGACCGCGACCGGCATCGTGGACGATCTGGACGAGGCGAAGTATATCGTCCATTCCGTCACCACGCGGGAGAAGCGGAGAAATCCGGTTCCACCTTTTATTACTTCGACGCTGCAACAGGAGGCTTCGCGGAAACTCCGGTTCAGCGTGAAGCGCACCATGATGCTCGCCCAGGGGCTCTACGAAGGCAAGGAACTCGGCAAGGAAGGGTCTGTCGGTCTAATCACCTACATGCGTACGGACTCCACGCGGGTTTCCGAAGACGCCTTGACCGAAGTCCGGAAATTCGTAGACGAGCGATACGGGAACGAGAAAGTCACGCTCGAAGGCGCCACGTATCTGCCCAAGGCTCCCAACGTATACAAAACAAAGAAGGATGCGCAAGATGCCCACGAGGCGATCCGGCCGACGTCTGTGTTTCGGACTCCAGAATCGCTCGAAAAACATCTGGCCGAAGACGAGCTTAAGCTTTACCGGCTGATTTGGGTTCGTTTCGTAGCGTCGCAGATGACGCCCGCGGTCCTCGATCAAACGAGTATCGACATCGCGGCCAAGGGTAAGAGCAAAACCGATTACCTGTTTCGGGCTACCGGCAGCGTCCTGAAGTTCGAAGGCTTCCTTAAGGTTTACGAGGAAGGCAAAGACCAGAAGGACGAAGACGATGAAGATCTCAAGCATAAGCTGCCGGCGGTGAAAGAAGGCGAGGAACTTCGCTTCAAAGAAATCCGGCCGGAACAACATTTCACCGAGCCGCCCCCGCGCTACAACGAAGCGACTCTCGTCAAGAAATTGGAGGCCGATGGCGTTGGCCGGCCCTCGACCTACGCCTCCATCCTCTCGACCATCCAGGATCGCGAATACGTAAAGAAGGAAGGCGGTCGCTTTACCCCCACCGAGCTCGGGATGGTCGTGACCGATCTCCTGCTTGAAAACTTCAACGACCTGTTCGACGTTAAGTACACCGCTCGAATGGAAGAGGAGTTGGACGAGATCGAGGATGGCCGCATCGAGTGGCGCGCCGCCATGGCCGAGTTCTACAACCGCTTCCAGAAAGATCTGGAACACGCCGAGCGCAACATGACCGACATCAAGCGGATGGAGCGTCCGACTGATCTGGTCTGCGAAAAATGCGGCAAGCCGATGGTCATCAAATGGGGCAAGCACGGCAGCTTCATCGCGTGTACCGGTTATCCCGAGTGCACCAATACGCGCGAATTGACCGTCGACCTGCCCGACGTCGATAAAGCGGACTTCAGCGAGCAGGACGAGACCGAATATTGCGAGAACTGCGGCCGCCCGATGGTTCTGAAAAAAGGCCGCTTCGGGCAGTTCTATGCCTGCTCCGGCTACCCGGACTGCAAAACAACCAAACAAATCGGCGGAGAGCAGCGCAAAGACGTTCCGCTCGAAGACAAGTGTCCGCAGTGCGACAGCAACCTGGTGCAAAAGTTCGGACGATATGGCGAGTTCGTGGCTTGCAGCAATTACCCGAAATGCAAGTACGTCAAACAGAAAACAATCGGCGTGCCTTGTCCGAACTGTTCGGAAGGTGAAGTCGTAGAGCGCCGTTCTAAGCGCGGCCGCACCTTCTATGGCTGCAATCGCTACCCCGACTGCGATTTCGTCGCGTGGGGCAAGCCGATTCCGGAAAAGTGCCCGGAGTGCGGCAGCAGCTACCTGATCGAGAAGTATCTCAAGACAGGTCCAGTCGCGCAGTGCCCGAACCCGGAGTGCAAATACAAGCACCCGCTCGAAGTAGTCGCTGAAAGCAGCGTCGCCTAACTTCCTTCAACTACTCGCCCGGCGGCTGCTGGGCTTCTCGCCGTCCCGTGTTTTCGTCCGGCGGGTCGCCTTTGCTGCCGGTTTTCGCGTCTTCTCGACATTCTCGAGGCTCTTACGCAGGGCCTCCGCGATGTCGAACACCGGCGCCGATTTCCGCGGGACGGGCCGGTCTTCCGGCGCTTTGCCCGCGACCTTGCCGGCAATCAGCGCTTCCAATTTCTCCTTGTACGTGTCGCGATATTTATCGGGTTCGAACGGTGAGGTCAATGAACCGACGAGCGCCTCCGCCAATTGCAGTTCTTTGGGCACGACCAGGGCAGGATCGGCACGGAACTCCTCCTCGGCCCGGACTTCCGAAGTGTAAAACATGGTATGTGCGAGTAGCCCGCGCCGGCCGGGACGGATCATGACAACGTGCTCGCGGCTGTGCATCGCGAACTGGGCTAAAGCTACCAATCCGGTTTTGCGTAAGGCCGCGAACAGGAGAGCATACGATTTCTCGGCCGCATCTTCGGGAACGATGTAGTACGAGGTTTCCAGGTAGACGGGGTCGATCTCTTCGAGGCGGACGAATTCGGCGATCTGCATCTCTGTCGACGTTTTCGGAGCCAGGTCCCTCAGTTCTTCGCGCTCGATTGGAACGAACTCGTTCTTCTCGAATTCGTAGCCTTTCACGATTTCCGCTTCGGGCAGTGCTTGCGTTGACTCGGGCACGATCGAAGCCTGGCGAACCGGCGTGAGAACAGGCTCTGGTTCGGATCTGAGGGGTTCGGATCTGACTGGTTCGGGAATCGCTCGAAACGCCTGGGAAGCCGCTGCTTTCGTAAGCACGCTGCGCGGTGGTTCGGGCGGTTCTTCAAAGGCCGGCTCTGGTACCGGAGCAGGTCGGCGCGCTAATCTTCGCAGCGGCACACGCTCGGCGCGGGCTGCGCGGAAAAGCCTAATCGGGATCGAAATCAGTCCGAAAGTGATGTATCCGCGCCAAACCGTGGACGCCATGTCCGTATGATTTCCAGGATCGCGCAGAGGTTACTGAAATGCTTCAATGGCCTCGGAATAGAGGAATAATCTCGACAATCAGAATGATGATCACCAGTACCTCGAGCAGAAAAGCCCTGGCCTGATGGAACTCATTCACCATGGAGTCATAGAGATCACGAGCAGTATTCAGCTTTTCGGTGACAAGATCGCGATAATCTGTCACACCGATGCGCGAGGAGGCAAGGCGGTATACGCGCGCATAAAACATATCGCTCAGAAATTTGATGGCATTGTCCGTTCGCTCGGTCAATTCCTGGCAATCCAACCGGATGGTGTTGAGCCTCTCTGCATCGCTCGCGAGCCTCCAGCGCGCCGTCAAACCCCGGCTCACGTCGAGCCGCTTATACACATCGGCTAGAACACGGGTCAGCAGATCGTCATAGTAGCGGAACTCGAGCAACTGAGAATTCGCGTATTCGAGCAGCTCGATCACCGGAGAGGTCATTGCGGGCGAGTCATAGACAAAGGCCGCAACCCAGCCGAGCACGACCAGGTCGGTT
>JAFAUR010000966.1 GCA_019243205.1 Acidobacteriaceae bacterium
CGAGAAACGCTTGATCAGGCGGGCAAGCAGTCCGCGTTCCTCAATGGCAGGCAATTGACTACGCCAGATTAAAGGAACTCCGACGAGCACGATGAGCAGAAGAGTCCCCAGCCAGATTGCCCCTCCGGCTTCATGCAGCGGATTGACTGGAGCCGTCCACTTGTTTTTCGAAGCTGCATTTCGAAACACAAATCCGATGGCTGCGAGTGAGGCGAGAATCCACGCGCCGGGAAATCTTGCAAATGCGACCGCAAATGCAAGCAGCGCCAACCCAGCGAAGGCAAGCTGGATAAGGACTTTGGGCCCGGCTATCGCGAAAAATCCACTGGTAGTCGTGACTTTGTGATGCCCCGTGAGGAAGAGTTCTATGCCTAGAAGGAGCGCGCCAGCCATTCCTAATCGCGCTGCGCTCCTGAGCGCATTCTCGAAGAAAGCGGCTTCCCCATCCGAGGCGGACGGACCCGGCCTAGTTCGTGCGACCAGCCAGCGGAAACCAAGCGCGCCGTACACAAGAAAGTACCCGATGTACTCCATATATCGGAGTGCAATTTGCGTCCAACTGATCGAAGCAAGGGAAGTGTTTACCAACAGCAGAAATTGATCCATCGCTGTGCAATCGCGATGATCCTAGTTCACTTCGTACATCAAAACCTTGGCGCCCATTTTGCCTTCGCCGGGAGAAACGCTGACAAATAGACGGCTGCCGTCGGGATAAAGGACCGCAGTCTTTGCTCCTGGCGCACTGACTACGGGATCGAGGGCCTTGTAGTGGTCTGCGTCTACTTCTTCGTAGGGATAGATTTTTCCTTCGCCGGCGGTCACATAAATGCGCCGATGCGCGGCATCAAAGACAACTTCATCCGCACGAGCGCCGGTGGAAAAGCTTGCGACGGTTTTGCCGCTCTCGCTATTCAGAATGACCAGCGTGCCAGGGTCACGGCAGACTACAAAAAGCCGCTTGTTTGTTTCGTCAAATGCGATAGGCGCATTTTGCTTTGCCTCGGCGATATGCCACTGCGCAACCACTTTTCCGGTGTTGCGGTCCATCACCGCCAGATAGTTCTTGTCGGTGACATTTACGTACAGCCGCGATCCATTTCTTTCCAGAGCCATCGCTTCGACGTGGGCAGCGTTGATCGGTATCTCGCGGAGCAACTTAGCTTTGCTTGTATCGATGTCGGAAATGGCCGAGGTGGTCATTTTGACGTCTTTGCCGCCGCTCACCGCGAATAGCCTGTGATTCTGGCGGTCGACTCCGATTGAATCCGCACCCGGGGTAGTGGGGATTGTTTTCTTGACATCGAAGGTATTGCTGTCGAGAACCTTTACTCCTTTCGACCCATCCGTGATGTATAGCTCTTTCTGGTCGGGAAGAAAAAGAATGCTGTGCGGTGTATCGAAGCCCTTGAGCGTGCGCAGCACGTTATGGGTCTTCAGATCGATGACCCGCACTGTACCGTTATCTTCGGCACAAACAAACAATCTCTGTCCCGCCATATCAATAGCGAGGTGATCCATATCACCGGACACGTCCGGAAGGTCGGTGGTTCCGATCAGCTTCAGTACAGAGTTTGAAGCAAATGCGGTCGGAATCATCAATGTGGTTAAGCAGAGAGCAAAACAGGCAATGCGCTTCATCATGGCGACATGAAGATAACAACTGGTCGTTAAATCCAGGATTAACCTTCAAAGCGCCGGCGCCAGGTGATATGGAGAGGTCGTTAGAATTTCCATGTGTCAGGTTTTACGGTCCTTAGCAGTGGCTCGAAGCTTCGCTCCCGGGGGCGAGTCTTTGGTCACTGCAGCCGGGACGCTTCTGTGCTCGTTGCGACCTGCGCTAATGCAGCAAACCTTCTGCTGTTTATTCTCCCCCCAGAGCGCGATCACGGTCATTAGAACGCTAACCGGATGTGTGGCACCGCGCGCCGCGGAAATCTCAATTAGCATACCCGTTCTGCTCGCTGCGATATCGATCTCTGCCTTTACGGCCATCCTGTTCGGCGTTGCCCCGGCCCTACAGCCCTCGCACATCGAACGCTGATCTTGATACCGTCAGGTACGAGGATGCCCGGCAAACGAAAGATAGTGAAGTCAGGATCCTGCTCAGGCGTAATCAAGCAGTGCCATAAGACCAAAATCCATATGAAGCTGCTGGTGGCAATGAAACAGAGTTGAACCCGGGTTGAACTCCACTTCCACTTCCTGGTAGCCGCGGACCATCACCACGTCCTTCAAAATGCTACCGGTGGGCGCGCCCGCGACTTTTGTCAGTTCGAAAGTTTGGCGATGCAGGTGAATCGGGTGAATATCATCGCTGGCGTTATTGTCGCCGCGTTGTGAAGCGGTCGATTCTCTGCGGTTCGGTTTCTATCGACTGGTCCGCACCGTCTATTGCTGCTACGGTGAAATAGCTCTTCACGATTGACTGACCATCCGCGTGGTCAATTGAAAAATCGACGTGCGTATCGACCGGAAAGCCGTATTCGATGGTCTGCTGCGGAAGTTCCGTGGGGATTCCAGAGTGTTCGATGCGTCCGGTTGGCGTGCCCCGCACTGCAAGCCCAATGCTTTGCAGCTTCGTCGCGACGCGATGTTCGTTGTAGATTTTGAGCATCACCCGGATCAGAACACGGTGACCGTCGGTTCTTCGATGATTTCGAAGCTCTTGGTCAAGATGAGGATCTTTGGAATATCGAGCTGCGAGCGCAAAGAAGCGTTTTCGTCCGTCGATCGCTGCAAGCCCTGCTGGGCCTCAAATAGGCGCTTTTCAGTTCGTTGTTATCATTTCGATCTTCAAATACTCGGGCGAAAGTGGCGGCTGTGTTGGTTCCAGAACAACAGGTAGGCGCCTAGCAAGCCTATAAACTTTGACGGCGCCGACCACCACCCCAACCACGATCAGAAGGAGAATCCATCGCGGGATCGTTACCGAGATTTCGCTGTAAAGAAAATCGGGCTTAACGGGGTGGGCAGGATCAGGTGGTCGAATGTACGCGAGGGCGGTGATGATGATGACGACAGCGATCGCGCACCATCCGGCTATGGCACCGCTCTTGCCCCAGTCTGGCTGCTGAGCCATCCTGCTCATTTTCAACGGCAACCAGGGTTGTTGGGATAAGCTCCTTGCCTCCTTCGGCCAGCGAGTCGCCAGTCGGTGGCCTCGGTGCGTCCCATGCGGACGATGGGGAGTAGGTCGCTTTCCCAAGACAGGGCTTGAAGTCATTGTCCCCAGGTCCCGTTCTAGGAGATTGCCCGCGAAATTCGGCCTAGGATTTGCGAATCCGGTCCTGCCGGCCCGACATCATCCGTTCCTCTACGGTGCCTGACTACAGCGGGTTTATCTTACGACCTCGAGTTCAGTAGCGTTCAAGCTGTGGTCCGCAAAGAGCCTCGCAAGCAGAGTTCATAGACTTAGGCAAAAGGCAGCTTTAACCACTAAGTGGATGCATTACAGTCTTGGTGTAACTTCGGCAGACCTTCGGTAGACAAAGGTTTTCGGCGCACAGTGTATTTGCGGACCACAAGCTGATTCAATACTTTGACAACAGTGCGTCAACGTCTGCGGTATATCGCTGTGAAGCCGTCCGGTCGAGCTTGCTGATCGCGGTGTGGGCTTTACGGACGAGCGCCTTTGCTTCCTTCTTGCGATGGAGAACGATAAGGAGACGAGCATAGTCTGTGAAGAGGTTGTATTGTTCGACTGCGGGCGGGTGCTCAGTTCCTTCCAGAATCTTAAGAGCGCTTCCGAAGGTTTGTTGCGTTTCTGCAAGCTGGCCATTTGCCTCTCTCGCAAGAGCGATTGTGTCTTCGTAGGCGGCGAGCAGAACATTCTGTGGGTTCCGGGAGGCTCCGTATTTCTTCAAAGCGGCGAGCGCGAACGAAAGACCAGTAGAGCCATGTTCGTTCTTGAGCTCAATCCGCGCTGAGGTGTTCAGCGCCAAGTCAGATCGATCGCGCTCTGGAGCTCCGTTTGCCCAGATGTCGAGAGCGCTCTGGCATAGACGGGCTGATTGAGTGTATTCGCCTTGCCCAAACAAGTCCGCGGCCGCCTGCCAAAGAGTGATCGCTTGGGCATAGTCATGCTCGGCTTTAGCCCACCTTCCTAGATCCTGTTTTAAGGACGCCCGTCTATCGAGCCCTTCGGGAATAAGTAGACTTTGTGGATCTGATCGCTGTAAGGCGTCGATTAATTTTGATGTTTCGATAATCGCCTCGAGCAGATGGCCTTCCCGCTCCAAATTCTGGATTACATTGACTTGCCCTGCCAGGTCGCTCGCGCTTCCGACGATGGAACAAAGTGCGAGTCCGGTGGTGAATAACAGGATTTGAACTTGCCAGCTGCAGATCAAGCCACTTCCCTCGTTCGGGAATGGAGGCAATCCGATGACCAATTCTTCTGGAATGAAATGTCTGGCAAACGGATGGCTGTTAACCACGGAAAAGCGAGCGGGTTGTGATCGTTTCCGGGAAACGGTCGTTCATCTTCAACCACTAACACTTTGTCTTGACAGCTTTATGAACATATGTTGTATTAGCATATATGCCGATGGCAGCAATGGACCGCGAATTGAAGCGGGGCAGCACTGAGCTGCTGATTCTATCTCTAATCGAATATCGTGCACGACACGGCTACGAGATCAGCAAACTCATCGAGGACCGATCGGGAGGCGTGCTCACGTTTAATGTTGCGTCCTTTTATCCACTGCTATACCGGCTGGAGCAGCGCGGACTAATTTCTGGCCGTTGGGTGGAGAACGCGGGCCAGCGGCGACGTCGTTACTACAAGCTGACGGCATCGGGCAAGAAGATGCTGAAGGCTCAGCGTTCTACCTGGCGCGATTTCGTGAATGCCATTCAGCGCATTACCGAGGCGGAACATGCGTGACTGGAGAGACGAAATACGCTCGGCTATTGCCGTTCTCAATCTCGAGGCAACGCGAGAAGCGGAAGTTGTAGAAGAATTGAGCCAACATCTCCAGGATCGTCGGGAGAGGATGCTGGCCTCCGATCTAACCGCCCAACAGGCGGATGAAGCTTTGATGCAGGAATTGCATGATCCTGCTCTAATTGCCGGATTAAAAGCGACAGTGCACTCCGAATTGCCGTCCCTGCCGGTGGGCGCCGACTCAGATGGCCAACTCCTAGCGCGCTTTGGGATGGATCTACGCTATGCAGTGCGTCTAATTATCCAGAATCCCGGGTTTGCGCTTGTCGTGATTCTCTCGCTGGCACTAGGAATTGGCGCCAATACAGCCATTTTCCAGCTTCTTAACGCGGTGCGGTTGCGCGTCCTTCCTGTTTCGAAGCCCGATGAATTGGCGTCTGTTCGCATGGTAGATTCCCCTCATTGCTGCACGGGCGATTTTTATTCCGATCACCCGGACCTCACTAGCGACCTTTGGAACCAAGTGCGACAACAGCAGCAGGGTTTTTCGAAAATTGCGGCGTGGTATCCCGCCCGTCTGAATTCCGGGCACGGTATGGAAAGCCGGCCGGTAAGTACGCTGATGGTGAGCGGCAACTTCTTTGACGTGTTGGGTGTGCAGCCATCGCTTGGACGGCTGATCTCTCCAGCCGACGATTACCGTGGCTGCGGCGCACAGGGCGCAGTCGTTAGCTATGGCTTTTGGCAGCGCGAATTTGGCGGCGACCCTGGGATCGTGGAAAGAAAAATCACGCTGGACGATCACCCGTTCCAGATCATGGGCGTAACGCCGCCGAATTTTGCCGGCATCGAGGTGGGAAGGACCTTCGATGTTGCAATTCCGCTTTGCGCGGAGGCAGCCATTTCCACAAAAGGTCCATCGAGGGACCCGGTAGCATGGTGGATCACAACAATTGGACGCTTGCGGCCGAGCTGGACACTCGAACGCGTGTCTGCACAGTTGGCAGCGATCTCTCCGGCAACCTTTGCCGCTACGGTGCCGGTCCAATTCGATGGCCCGGCACGAAAAGATTACCTTTCGTTCCGTTTGGGAGCCGTTCCTGCAGCGAATGGTTTCTCTACTCTCAGACGCGACTACCAGGAGCCGCTTTGGTTGTTGCTGGGTCTCTCCGGTCTGGTTCTGCTGATCGCCTGTGCGAACCTGGCAAATCTCATGCTGGCACGGGCCAGCGCGAGGGAACGGGAGATGGCTTTGCGATTAACTCTTGGCGCTTCCCGGGCGCATTTGATCCGGCAATTGGTGACGGAGAGCCTGCTGCTTGCGGTTTTGGGAGCAGCCGCCGGGGTGGCGCTGGCGCAGATGTTGAGCCGTCTGCTGATCACGTACTTGAGCACGCAGCGCGACCAGGTGTTCCTCGAATTACCCCTGGATTGGCACGTACTGGGTTTTGTCACCGGATTAGCGGTGATTGCGACGGTCGTGTTTGGATTGACTCCGGCGGTCAGGGCTTCGCGGGTTGCCCCCGGCGTCGCGCTAAAGGCGAGCGGCAGGGGAGTTTCAGCT
>JAFAUR010000884.1 GCA_019243205.1 Acidobacteriaceae bacterium
TGGTAGGGGCGACAGGAATCGAACCTGTGACCCTCAGCTTAGAAGGCTGATGCTCTATCCAACTGAGCTACGCCCCCGGCGTTGGCTATTTCTTTAGTCTAGCCGCCCGGCTCTTCACGACTCAATCACAAGAAGCAGATCGCCCGCGGCCACCTTGTCTTTGGAGGTAACGGCGATCTCCTGCACCGTCCCGGAGATCGGAGCATACACCGTGGTCTGCATCTTCATCGCTTCCATGATAAGGAGTGCTTCGCCCTTTTTGACGGACGACCCCGTCTTGACTTGAATGGTGGTGACCGCCCCCGGAATGGGGGCCGCGACATCGCCTGCTTTCGAGCTGTCGGCCTTACGCCGTGTCTCGACCTGCTGCTTGAAGGATTTGTCGCGCACTTCGACGTCACGAGGTTGGCCGTTCAATTCGAAAAACACGGTGCGCATGCCATCTTCGCGAGGATCGTCAACAGTGAGATGACGCACGACGATCGACTTCCCCGGTTCCAGGTCGATGGTGACTTCGCTGCGCTCGCTCATGCCGTAGAAGAACTGTGGAGTGGGAAGAAGCTGAAGGTCGCCGTACTCCGCGCGAATTTTTGCAAATTTTGTGAACACGTCCGGGTACATTAGGTAGCTCATGAGATCCGTCCGGCTGCTCGATTCGAACTTTTCACTGAGCATCTTGCGCGTTCGCTCCAGGTCGGCAGCGGGCAGCAGCGCGCCTGGCCGGCCATCCTGCGGCTGTTTCCCCTTCAACACGATTGCCTGGATTTTGGGCGGCCAGCCGCCTTCAGGTTGTCCGAGGGATCCGGAAAACATATCAGCAAGCGAGTTGGGCAGCGTCACATGATGGTCGGGCGGAAGCGACTTGAACTCTTCAATACTGATTCCATGACTGACGAGGAACAAGGCGAGATCCCCAACCACTTTGCTCGAAGGTGTGACTTTGACGATATCGCCGAAAGCCATATTGACGTCCGCGTACATACGCGCCACTTCCGGCCAGCGATTACCCAGGCCCATCGCGTCCGCCTGCTCTTTCAAATTCGTGTACTGGCCGCCGGGCATTTCGTGGATGTACACGTCCGCGGTACCGGATTTCGGAGCGTTGTCGAAGGGAGTGTAGTAGGTGCGAACCACTTCCCAGTAATCCGAACAGCGATTGAGTGCTTCGAAGTTCAACTGGGTGTCGCGCTCGGTATGAGCAAGCGCCGCAACAATGGAGTTCAAATTCGGCTGGCTGGTTGTACCGCTCATGGCGGAGATTGCTCCATCGGCGATTTCGACACCCGCTTCGGCAGCTTTCAGGATTGTTGCGGCGTTGATTCCGCTGGTATCGTGCGTGTGGAGATGGATGGGCAGGCCGATTTCTTCCCGGAGTGTCTTGACCAATTTGTATGCCGCGTAGGGGCGTAAGAGCCCGGCCATGTCCTTAATGCCGAGAATGTGCGTGCCCATGCTCTTCAGCTCTTTTGCGAGCCGAAGGTAGTATGCAAGCGAGTATTTTTCCCGTGCCGGATCCAGGATGTCGCCTGTATAGCAGATCGCGGCTTCGCAAAGCCGTCCGGTCTTCAGAGTTGCCTCGAGGGCGACTTGCATATTGGGCATCCAGTTAAGCGAATCGAAGATGCGGAAGATGTCTATCCCTTGCGCGGCAGCCTCCGCGATAAATTCACGCACCACGTTGTCGGGATAAGCGGTGTAACCGACAGCGTTCGACGCTCGCAGCAGCATCTGGAAACAGATGTTCGGGATCTTTTCGCGCAGGGCTTGCAGGCGCTTCCATGGGTCTTCCGAAAGAAAGCGCATGGAGACATCGAATGTTGCGCCGCCCCACATCTCGAGACTGAACAGGTTGGACAGCTCCTTCGAGACGAACTCGGCGGTGCGCAAGAGATCGAAGGTTCGCACGCGCGTTGCCATGAGCGATTGATGAGCATCGCGGAACGTGGTGTCCGTCATCAGTAAGCGGCGCTGGTGAGTCGCCCAATCCGCAAATTTCTCCGGCCCCAGGCGGTCGAGTAGCTGACGTGTTCCTTCGGGCGCTTCGGCACGCGTTGAACAAGGAACGGGCGCCTCACGAATAACCGGCGGCCTGGGTCTCTCGGCGACTTCCGGATTTCCGTTTACGATGATGTCGCCAAGATAAGCAAGAAGCTTAGTGGCACGATCGCGCGTTTCGGCCAGTTCGAACAGGCTGGGTGTCTCGTCCAGGAACGAGGTCGTCGCTGCGCCTGCCTGGAAATCAACGTTGTTGACGACATTTTCAAGGAACTTAATGTTCGTTTTCACGCCGCGGATCCGGAATTCTCGCAAAGCACGGTCCATGCGCTCACATGCTTCGGGGAAGTCGCTTCCCCAAGCCGTCAGTTTCACGAGGAGCGAATCGTAGAACGGCGAAATCACTGCTCCACCGTAGGCGGAAGCTCCGTCGAGACGAATGCCGAATCCACCGGGGGAGCGATAAGTGGTGATCTTTCCGTAATCAGGGGTGAAGTTGTTCGATGGATCTTCCGTCGTGACGCGGCACTGCAGAGCAGTCCCATGAATCGGAATCTCCGATTGCGGAGGGAGACCGATGTCATTGAACAATTCTTGGCCTTGTGCAATCAGGATCTGGGTGCGGACGATGTCAACTCCCGTGATCATCTCGGTTACGGTGTGTTCCACCTGCACACGCGGATTAACCTCGATGAAATACCATTCGAACGTATCGGCATCCACCAGGAATTCGACTGTTCCGGCGTTATAGTAGCCGGCTGCCTTTGCCAGAATTACCGCGGCATCCGCCAGCTCCTGCCGGACTCTCTGGGGAATGCCGACCGCCGGGGCGATTTCAACCACCTTCTGGTGTCGCCGCTGGACGGAGCAGTCACGTTCGTAAAGGTGAACCAGATTGCCATGGCGATCACCAATGATTTGTATTTCGACATGCTTGGCCCGCCGGATGTAGCGTTCGAGGAAGACAGCGTTGTTGCCGAAGGCCGCACCTGCTTCCTGGCTGGCCTCCTTGATGCGGGATTCGAATTCCGCTTCTGAAGTGACGACGCGCATGCCGCGTCCGCCGCCGCCGAAAGCCGCCTTGATGATGAGTGGAAAACCGATTTGCCGTGCGACAGCAGCTGCTTCTTCGCTGTTCGGGTCCAACGGATCCTCAGTGCCCGGTACAACCGGGATTCCAGCGCGCTGGGCGATTTTGCGCGCTGCAGTTTTGTCACCGAGCGCTTCGAGTATCTCAGCGCTCGGACCCACGAAGGTGATGCCCGCTCGCTCACAGGCGCGAGGGAGCGCTGGGTTCTCAGAGAGGAAGCCATAACCGGGATGGATGGCGTCGACCTCTTTTTCGGCAGCCAGCTGGATAATGCCGTCAACGTCGAGATATGCCTGAACGGGACCTTTTCCCGAACCGATCAGATAAGCCTCGTCTGCCTTGAAGCGGTGAAGACTGAGGCGGTCCTCCTGTGAGAACACGGCTACCGTTTTCAGCTTCAGTTCATTGGCTGCGCGCAGGATACGGATGGCGATTTCGCCGCGATTTAGAGCGAGTAGTTTCTTCATCAATCAGGGAAGCAGGCGGGCGAATCCCGTACGACCATCATCGAATACTGCCGGAACGGATTCCGTAGAATGAGGACGTGAAACTCGCCTTCCTGTTGTTTTGCACGTTGGGCCTGCTCGTCGCGCAAGGACCGGAGGTCGAAGGAAATTTCGATATTCGAATCGAGCCGACGGCCGTCTTGCAGACGGGAGTTCAAGTGCCGTTTCAGATCACGGTGAAAGATTCCTTGGGAAAGCCAGTGAATCGAGCTAAGGTCACCTTTCAAATCGAGACAACCGAGCACACCCACGTCAAAGTGTTTCCCGCTCCCGGGATCGACGGCGGAAATTACATTGCGAAACCGGTTTTTCCGGTCGAAGGCGATTGGAATGTGTACGTGGAAGTCCGCTTGGATAACCGGATGAGCGGGCGGACAAAGCAATTCAGCGTTGGAAGCTGAAAAAGGCGGGACCTAAATCCCGCCTTTTAGGTTTGAGCTTCTGAAACCTCCTAGAACATGTAGAGCGGCGTGCCTGTCGCTGGCGCCGATTCTTCCACACCTCCCGCCGCTACCGGTTGACCTTCGAGGTCGCCTATCTGGCGACAGTAGATGCCATTGTCACCGAGATAGATCTCGAGTTCGGCCGGGCGCGGAAGAGATCCCTGAATGAGCGCCTCGGACAGCGGATCCTCGATGTATTTCTGTAGGGCGCGGCGCAACGGACGAGCACCGTAGCTCCGGTCTCCACAGGTCTTATCGAGAATGTACTTGGCTGCCTCGGGTCCCAGGCGGATCTTGATCTGCTTGGCAACCAGGTTAGCGTTGATCTGCTCAACCAGCAGGCCGATGATCTTGATGAGGTCTTCATCCACCAGCGAGGTGAAGAGGATGACTTCATCCAGACGATTGAGGAATTCAGGGTTGAAGGCGCGTTTCACTTCACCCATCACCTGGTCTTCAATCTTCTGTGGAATCCCCGTCGTGGATGGGGCCGAGAACCCGATCTGGCCGCGCTTATCGAGGAAGCGCGCGCCGAGGTTCGACGTCATGATGATGATCGTGTTCTTGAAATCGACCGTGTTGCCGAGACCATCCGTCAACTGGCCGTCTTCGAACACCTGTAACAGGATGTTGTAGATGTCTGGATGAGCCTTTTCGATCTCGTCGAGAAGGATGATCGAGTATGGCGCACGTTTGACGCGCTCGGTGAGTTGACCGCCCTCTTCGTAGCCCACATAGCCCGGAGGCGAACCGATCAGCTTAGAGATCGAATGCTTCTCCATGAACTCCGACATGTCGAAGCGGATCAGTGATTTCTCACTGCCGAACAGGAATTCGGCCAGCGCACGAGCGACTTCGGTTTTCCCGACTCCGGTGGGTCCGAGGAACAGGAACGAGCCGGCCGGACGCTTCGGACTCTTTAATCCGGCACGCGAACGGCGAATGGCGCGAGACAGAGCATTAATCGCTTTCTCCTGGCTGATGACGCGCTTGTGGAGTTCTTCCTCGATGCGGAGAAGTTTGTTGATTTCTTCTTCCTTGATCGACGTCATGGGCACGCCAGTCCACCGCGCGACGACGTCCTCGATGTCGTCTTTCGAGACGACGCCCGTCGAGGTGTCATCAAGGTTGTACTTCTCGCGAAGTTGGCGGAGATTTTCGCGTTCCTTACGCTCCTCGTCCGAGTAGAAGCGTGCCTTCTCGAACTCGTGGTTCGCGATCGCGTTCTCCATCCGGTGGACGATGAACTTGATCCTCTTCTGGATATCGGCGACTTCGGCCGGCAGCGTAGTCTGACGGAGCTTCACGCGAGCGCCGGCTTCGTCGATCAGGTCAATCGCCTTGTCGGGCAGGAATCGGTCGGGGATGAAGCGGGTCGATGTGTATACAGCCGACTCGATCGCCTCATCGGTGTAGGCTACGGCATGAAATTTCTCGTAGCGCTCCTTGATTCCAAAAAGGATGCGGATCGCGTCGGTTTCGCTGGGCGGCGGGACCTTAACGGCTTGGAAGCGGCGCTCGAGCGAGCGGTCTTTTTCGATGGACTTGCGATATTCCGCCGGCGTGGTTGCGCCGATGCACTGAATTTCTCCGCGCGATAGGGCAGGTTTGAGGATATTGGCGGCATCGAGCGATCCCTCCGCGGATCCGGCGCCTACCAGCGTGTGCAACTCGTCGATAAAGATGATGGCGTTCTGGTTCTC
>JAFAUR010001045.1 GCA_019243205.1 Acidobacteriaceae bacterium
TGCCTTCATCATCCGCGCCATCTCGGCGGTCGGGATCTGCTCTTCGCTGCCTTCCACAGCTCACAGCTTTTCCTAACCACCAGCAAGCGGACATTTTACTTGCTAATTGACCCGGACAATTCACATGCTACCGACATAAAGGGCGACATATGCCCGTTGAACGGAGCGAACCTGTGATATGCTTTCCGGGTCCACGGGGATGGGCTACTCGATTGATTCGTGAAGCGGAACAGGAGAAGGAACTTATGACACGAACATCAACGATACTCGCGATTGCACTGCTGTTTGCCACATTCGGGGCGAAGTGTGCGGTTGGGGCATGCTTGCCGGCGGGGAATACCGGCCTGACTACGGAGAAGGTTTTACATTCCAACCAGCGGCTAACTCAAACGATGATTGATGCAAGTGGCTGCGACGTCGGCATATATATATGCAACCATAGCTTTGCGCCTTCATCGATCAAGAAAGTAATCAAGTGAACCTAAGACTGCTTGCCGGCATGCTGGTTTTTACTCTGGGAACCAGCTTGGGCCAGTTCGGGAGAGATTTAAGAGAAGAGACAACGCCATCCGAAAAACCCAAAATCCTCTACGTTTGGGCAGCTGATCAGGCGCATCGTGCGCCGGACTTCTTGGCCGTTATCGACTTTGACGAGGAGTCCCTGAAATACGGTCATGTCATCAACACTGTGCCGCTTCCACCGCCAGGCAACATCGGCAATGAACCGCACCATTGTCATTTGAACTCGACGAAGACTGTCCTCGGTTGCGGAGGCTTGTTGAGTCTGCTGAAAAATCAGAACGGGATTTTCTTCTTCGACGTGCGTGATGCGAAGAAGCCGCGTTTTCTGTTTTCCGCCAAAGCAGTGGAATCGAGCATGACAGACGATTTCCTCCCGCTCGAGAACGGCGGGTTCCTGATCACCCAGATGGGTTCCTCTACTGGTATGGCGCCCGGTCGGATCGCGGAATTTGACGGCAAGATGCACTTCGTGTCGAACCACTTCGGTACCTTCTCATTGTTTGAAGAATGGCCCGAGAAACCGCCACTTGATGGGTTCAACCCGCATGGCATTTCGGCGCGTCCGGATCTGAATCTGATGATGACTTCGGATTTCCTGATGCCCAGCAGCACGTTAATGGGCTCAATGGGGCCGGTATTGCGGGGCTCGGTTCGCATTTGGGACTACCGGGAACGCAAGATCACAAAGACAATCGATCTCATCGCGCCGGACGGAACACCCGCACAGGGCACCATGGATGTGAAGATGCTGCCGAAGAATCCCTATGGGTACGGTTACACATCGGGGATGTTCGACGGACACATCTATCTCATCGATCCCGAGGCAGGCACTGGCACTCCTGTGTTTGATCTCGCCACGATCAAGCCGCATGTCGACACACCGGTGTCCGGCGGCATGGGCCAGATTATGGCGACACCGCGAACTGGCGACCGCCTGATTTTGGGTACCTTCATGGCGGGGCAGATCGTCATGTTGGATACCAGCGATGTCTTCAGGCCGAAGCAACTATCGGTTGTTAGTTTCGGCGCGAATGCTGGGCCGCACAATATTGCGCTGAGCGAAGATGATAGTCGTCTGGTAGTCACGGACTACTTTCTGAATGAAGATGACGCCGGCATCATCCACTTTGAGGGCGACCACAAGGTCCACGTTCTGAAGGTCACCCATGACGGTCTCAGCGAGGACAAACGGTTCAAGCTCGACTTCAACACGGCGTTCTCGACGGGTCCGGCCCGTCCGCACGGAATCGCGATGAAGTAGCGCCCAGAACACACGTCCTTGTCCGTCTCGCCTGCGAGTAGCTAAGGCATGACACGCGAACCGGAGCTACGACCGGCTTTCGAGGCGATTATCCGTGTGTAACGGCCTAGCGTTTACCTTTCCGAGTTGCTCGTGTAGTCGGCCACTCGGAAACTATCGACCGAGATTAGGACCGATAAGTCCCGCTAGATCCTCTAATTTCCGAGTCGCGCGTGATCCGACAAGAACTTGCCCCAGCATAATGGCATCGAGGAACGAGTGTGCTCTCTAACAGATCCATAGCGGATGCCACGGTCATCCCCGTGTTGGCATATCCTGACGTAAATCAGGCTGCGAACTGGTTGTGCGATGCATTTGGGTTCAGCGTGCGTCTACGCATCGGCAATCATCGCGTCCAGTTGAACGTGGGCCACGGTGCCCTAACCGTGAGGGAACTACGTCCGGACGAACTCAATGCAGCGCTGGGCATAGGACACTCTCTCACCGTACGCGTTGAGGATGCCGATGTCCACTGTGAACACGCCAAAGCTCGCGGAGCGCGGATTACGCAGGAACCAGTGACTCACCCGTATGGGGAGCGACAGTACAATGCGGAGGATTTCGCTGGACACTCCTGGACATTTTCGGAGTCCGTTGCCGACGTGCACCCGTCCGAGTGGGGTGGGACAGCCGAGCGACTATGAGTTCTGCACCCAGTGTCCGGATTGCGCGTATTCCGCTCAGAACGCTCGGCTCGCCCGAGCGGGGCAATA
>JAFAUR010000016.1 GCA_019243205.1 Acidobacteriaceae bacterium
GCTGCCGCCCACGCACCCGGAGGCGGATGCCGGTTTCGTCATCATGGAGCAAACCGAGTATCCGCCCATGTCGGGCTCGAACACCATCTGCGTCGTCACTGTGCTCCTCGAGACCGGTATCGTGAAAGCCACCGAACCGGTAACCCAACTGAAGCTCGATACACCCGCCGGACTCATCTCGGTTGACGCAGCCGTTCAAAACGGCAAGGTAAAAAGCGTGACGTTCCGGAATGTGCCGGCCTTCGCCACTCATATCGAGGCCGCCATCGAAGTGCCGGACCTCGCCACGCTTTCTGTGGACGTTGCTTACGGAGGCATGTTCTACGTCATCGCGGAAGCTGCGCCCCTTGGGTTGCGGCTCACACCGGACGAGGCGAGAGACATCGTGCGCATTGCGGAAATGATCAAGGCCGCTGCCCGCGAGCAGTTGCCCGTATCACATCCGGACAACCCGGGAATCCAGGGAATTACCATCGCTCAGCTTTCCGGGCCCGCATCGCAACCCGGCGTCGATCGAAAAAATGCGGTAGTTGTCTCGACGGGCACCCTCGATTGGTCCCGCCCGCAATCCTGGACAGGCGTCCTCGACCGCTCGCCTTGCGGAACAGGCACCTGTGCCAAGATGGCGACCCTCCACGCGCGCGGCCGGCTTGCGCTCAACCAGGAGTTCCGTCACGCAGGAATCCTGGGCACCGTATTCACCGGACGTTTGATCGAAGAGACTTCAGTTGGCCCCTACGGCGCCGTGGTGCCAACCATCAGCGGGCGAGGCTGGATTACCGGTTTCGCCGAGTATGTGGTGGACGCCGACGATCCATTCCCGACGGGCTTCACCGTTGGTGATATCTGGGCTCTGTAATCGCTACCGGCTATGAGGCCGTCTGCGCGGATCCGAAGGAATGTATCCGTTCAGCAGCTGCCGGTTCTCCGGATTGCAGTTCACGTAATATCCGGCGCGCGTCGAAGGATTGTAAACGGAACTGCCTTCCCTCCGTTCACGGCACGCCGTTTCTATTGCCCGAAGAATCTGTGCCCGGTTTGCGGTCCGAAAAAATGGCTCGACTGCTCTCAACCCCTCTGCTCCAGGGTCTTCCCTCATCGGTACAAACTTCTCGAAATTCGTTCTCTTATCCGCAATGCCCCGCACAGCCTGGGGCCGGGTCGAGCATCCGACGAGAAGTATGAGAACAGCCACAACAATTGAGAAGTGCAAGCGCATGCGGTCGAGAGAGATTATCGCATTCTGATGCGCTTGAGCGATACTGTTCCGAGTGCTCATCCGCGCATTCCTACTCGCCGTGACCGGCGCAGCCTTCCTGATTGCCGATTTCACGCCCTCCTGGAACCAGCCAGTTCAACCGTTCAAAATCATTTCAAATCTGTATTACGTCGGAACGAACTATCTTGCATCGTTTTTGATCACTACACCCGCCGGTAACATCCTCATCAACCCGGATTACCAGGAGTCTGTCCCAGTCATCAAATCCAGCGTTGAGAAGCTAGGTTTTCGTTTCACTGATACCGAGATCATCCTGATCAGCCACGCGCACGACGATCATGCTGCAGGCTGCGCGCTTGCCAAAAAGCTCACCGGAGCCAAGCTCGCCGTCATGGCCCAGGATGCCCCCGAAATCGAAAGCGGCGGCGCGGGCGATTTCATCTACAAATCGCGCTGGCAGCCCGCTCACGTCGATCGAACCTTACATGACGGCGACAAGGTCAATCTTGGTGGGATCACGCTGATCGCCCATCTGACTCCGGGCCACACGAAAGGCTGTACTACATGGACGGCGACCATGAACGACGGCGGCCGCTCGTACGACGTCGTCATCGTCGGAAGCCCCAACGTGAACACCGGCTACAAGCTCGTTGGCAACAAGCTCTATCCCGGAATCGCATCCGATTACAAGCGAACCTTCCAGGTGCTCGAAGGCCTTCACTGCGACATTTTCCTCGGTGCTCATGGTGTCTACTTCGATATGGACGAGAAGTTGAAACGGCTCAAAGCAGGAGATCCGAATCCGTTCGTTGACCCCGCCGGGTACCGCGCCGCCGTTGAAAAATGGCACTCTGCGTTCCTTGAAAAACTGGCCGAGCAGGAATCGGGCAAGTGAAAAAGCTCATCAACCGGCCAGAAGACGTCGTCCGTGAAATGATCGAGGGCCTTCTTGCCCTGTATCCGACTCTGAAACGAGTTCGGGGACACAACGTCGTGTTCCGGTCAGATGCCGCATCGATTCGCGACACGCAGGTGGCGCTCATTTCAGGCGGCGGCAGCGGACACGAACCGGCCCACGCTGGTTTCGTCGGCGACGGAATGCTGAGCGCTGCGGTAGCGGGCGAAGTCTTCACCTCTCCAACAACAGATTCCGTCTTGGCTGCGATCCGTGCTGTCACGGGAAAAGCCGGCGCACTCCTGATCGTGAAGAACTACACCGGCGATCGCCTGAATTTCGGGCTCGCCGCCGAACTGGCCCGCGCGGAAGGTCTCAACGTCGACCACGTAGTCGTTGCTGATGATGTTGCGCTTGCTCACGAGAAAGAAACAGCCGGTGCTCGTGGCCTCGCAGGCACTATCCTGGTCCACAAAATCGCAGGCGCAGCCGCAGCTGAGGGCAAATCCCTCGCGGAAGTGAAAGCGATTGCCGACGAGGTCATAAACAATGTCGGCACAATGAGCGTTTCTCTTTCGGCAGGCACATCGCCGTCATCGGGTAGGCAAAGCTTCACTTTATCCGATGATGAAGTCGAACTGGGGCTTGGTATCCATGGTGAACCCGGCGTTTCTCGCGCCCGGCTGCTTCCCGCCGACGACTTGGCCAAAAAGCTCGTCGTTCCGATCCTCGAAGCAACCAACATCGTGCCGGGCGATCCCATCATCGCTCTGATCAATAACCTGGGGACGACCACCGTGATGGAACAGGCCATCGTTGCGCGCGGCGTCCTCCGCTATCTGCAATCCTCAAACCTGAAAGTCGAGCGTCTCTACGCCGGCACATTCATGTCCTCGCTCGATATGGCAGGTGTTTCCGTTTCGTTACTTCGGATCGACCACCGCCTGCTCGCCTGGCTTGATGCCCCTACATCCGCTCCCGCTTGGCCCAACGTCGCCCGCGAACGACCCGGAGACTTTCATGAGATCGCCACGCTCGCACCGGAAGGTGCCGCACGCAGACCTGTCCCAACTCGCACTCCAGGCCGTTTCGACCGAACAATTCTTGCCTGCTGCAACGCTCTCCTGGCCGCGCGCGACAAATTAACAGAACTCGACCGCATAACAGGCGACGGAGACCTCGGCGTCAACATGGCCAGCGTTGCCGAAGCCATCCGCCGTGACTTGCCGTCTTATCCCGAAGATCTCGCGGGCAGCCTGCAAACTCTCGCAACCACCATCCAGAACGGGCTTGGAGGTTCATCGGGACCTCTCTACGCGGCCTTCTTCCTCCGCGCCTCGGGTACTCTCGCGAAATCGCGCGAAAATGACCCAACGTCTTGGGCCGCGGCCGCCCTTGATGGTTGCGAAGCGGTCAGCGAGTTGGGAAATGCACGCCCGGGTGACCGAACCATGCTCGATGCGCTCGTACCGTTTTGTACCACTCTGCACGATCAGCTTCAGTCGGGAGCGTCTCTCAGCCGAAGCCTGCAAGGAGCGGCTCAGGCAGCCGACGAAGGCGCTCAGGCCACCGCTCGCCTCAAAGCGCGCAGGGGACGAGCGAGTTATCTAGGCGACCGAGTGCTCGGACATCCGGATCCCGGCGCAGTCGCAGCCGCCATTTGGCTGCGCGCCGCCGTCGAATCGCTCAGCGCCTGACGAACCTGCTATCTTTTGTGCGTGCAGTTGTTGTTCGGGCTTTGGCGCTCCTTTGCCTTAGCCTGCCTGTTTGTCTCACTCAGTTCTGCCTCTGAAGCCTGGTCCCACCTTCAAAGCGGCGACCTGAATTTCTACGTCCAGGGAGACGCTTCAAGTGCAAGAGCTCAGCTTTTGCAATTACAGCAGTTCAGAACGCTCTTCTCGAGTCCGGGCCTGTTCACTCACGATCTGGCGGATGCCAAACCGAACGGCCTGCGCATCGTACAATTCGCGTCAGCGTCCGAATACAAAAGCTTCCGGCTGAACGAAATCGCTGATGCTTATTATCTCGGAGGCGCCGGTCGCGACCTCATCGTGCTGCCCGGCTTCGGCCCTCAGCAGGATTCCATCTCGGCCCACGAATATTCGCACGCCATCTTCCACGCGGCCGGTTGGAAGTTGCCGTCGTGGCTCAACGAGGGGCTTGCCGAATTCTTCTCCACAGCGAGCCTGTACGGCGATACCTGGTATTTAGGGAATCCCATACCGTGGCGCTTAAGCACCTTGCATAAGCAGCGCCTCTATCCATTGATCGTCCTCTTCGCCGTCGGTCCCGAGTCGGCCATCCGTCAGTCTCGCGAGACCAATGCGCTCTTCTATTCCGAAAGCTGGGCCTTAACCGAACTGCTAGCCACCTCGCCGCGTTATTCATCCCATCTAGCTGATTTCATCTCTGCCCTCAACCGAGGCGTCTCGGCCTCACAAGCCTTCTCCTCGGTGTACGGAGAAACAGTTGACGCGGTCGAGTCAGATCTCCGCGACTGGCTCCGCGGCGCTCACTCCGAAATGCTGGCGGTTCCCGCCATCCGGGCTTCCAGTCCGGCGATCTCGACGACTCCACTTGCGCCCATTGAGTCCGATTCGGTTATTGCTGACTTACTGCTGGCACAAGGTCGATGGGACCGCGCCCAGGCTGCGTATGAGGATCTCGCGCAGCGAGATCCCGAGAACGCGGACTACCTCGGCGCGCTGGGAACCATTGCGCTACAGAAAGGCAACCGCATCGCAGCCGCCTCTTATTGGAAGAGAGCCCTCGACGGCGGGATCAGCGATCCCGACCTCTGCATGCGTTACGCGCTGCTCGCCGATGAGGAGAATTTGGAAAAAACAGAGATCCGTCGCGCCCTGCGCCGCGTCATCGAGCTTCAACCGAATTCGGACGACGCACGCTATCGGCTAGCCGTTCTCGAAAGCAACGAAGGAAATTTCGCCGAAGCAGCCGCTCAGCTGCATGAAATTCGGAGTGTCCCCGAAAACCGCGCCTTCCATTACTGGTCCACTTTGGCTTACGCCGAGGAGGAGATCGGGAACCGCTCCGAGTCCTTAGCCGCCGCGCAAAAGGCCGGGCAATGCGCCCGGACTCCCGAGGAGCGTGGCACGGCGAATCAACTCGCATATACGGCAAAAACGGACTTCGCCGTCCAGTTCGTCCGCGAGGCCGACGGCACCACTCATCTCGTCTCTACGCGTGTGCCCCACGGAACAACCGATTGGAATCCTTTCGTACAACCGGACGATCACCTGGTGCAGATCGACGGCCAGCTATCAACTGTTCAGTGCAGCGGCGGTCAACTTACCGGCTTCATTGTCTCCACCGTTCAAGGCCCCGTTTCGCTCCTGGTTCCCGACCCGAAGCGCGTCCTCATGCGGAACAGCCCGCCAGAATTCAGCTGCGGCCCGCAGCAGGCCATGCCCGTGCACGTCGAGTATGCTGCCAATCAGCCAGACCGGTCCCACGGAGGCCTTTTGCGAGGGATGACGTTCCGCTAATACTCGCCCGAACTCGTCAAATCCGCCGGAGGCTCACCCGCCTTTCCTTCCGAAAGCGCCTTGAGCCTTTGCCGGATATCGGATTCCCGTTGATGGTAAGTGCTCACACCCGTGAGCATTCCCTCTTCAACCAGCTCCCCCGCCCCGTCGTGATAGCAAACCTTGAACTCGCCGGGCAGGTCGGTTGAGTGGATCTCAGCGCGCCACCCGCCGTATTCAATCGTCCCGATGGGGGCGTGTTCCATACCAGATACTCTATCGGACTGCTGGGACGTCGTTATCGCAACGGGGCAGCCCGCCCAGATCTGGATTTCGCCATCACTTGGAACGAGTCTTTGGGCTGCACCGTCAGTACGCTCGCATCCGGGTCAGTAACGCGGTACATCGTCCCCATCAGGCGGTCCCCTTGCAAAGTGAATTTGACGTAGTTGAAGTTGGGAAACAAGTCACTGTGATACAGATCGTCAGGCGTACGCTCAACCGGATAAGATTTCGCACCGCCGCCGCCCGACACCAGGTAAACGACATCACCAACCAGGTGCCTCTCGTAGTTGTGAATGTGCCCGGCGCTCACAACCATGCGAGCGTGCATCTGCGGTCCAAGCTTCGAGAGAAGATCACGCAACGCGATCTCATTGGGCCGCGGATTATGGTCCACCTCAAAATGTGTCTGAATATCCGCAACCGGCGGATGATGCAGGCTGATGATCAGAAAATCGACGGTCGCCGGAAGCTCCTGTACCTGCCTTACCAGCCAACGCCTCTGCATACTGTCGGAAAGTAACGAGGCGTCGCTGTCTAAAGTGATGGTATAAACCCTCGAACCGAGTTGCGCCGAATACCACCGCCGGTCGCGAAGCTCCGGAAACGCCGCCCACCAATTTGCAGGCATCTTCTGGACTCCCTCCGCGAAACTCATGATTTCCTAAAGCGGGAAAAACCCTCACATGCGCCCGCCGCCATGGCTGTGTCTCGCTGCGATAAATCAGGTAATCGTTGTTGTTGCCGCCAGTGAATGGAACATCACCACTCAGAAGAATCGCCGCGGGCGCTTCTTCGGCGACCTTCTTCACCAGCCACTGCCTCACCTGAGGATTCGTCACATCACCATTTGCCGGATCCGTAAACCGAATGTCTCCATAAGCGATAAATGTCACTGGCGATGGAATTTCTTGATCCGCCACCCTGAACGTCGGACCCGCCTCGCTCAGTAACTCATGGGTGGCTGGATTTGCGGATGTTTGCTGGGCATTCGCAACAGCAGCGAACAACAGCCGCAAATGCAGTGGCCTGAACTTTCACCTTGTAATCATTGGTGAACAGCAAGGTGTTTCGACAGGCTTGAACTCCATCAGCTCCGTCCGAGTATCGTTGGCGTCGTAAAGGTTCAGCTGCCACTTCCCGTCGCGCCCGATCTTTGGCGGTTGTAGTGGCTTCATTCCATGTGCCTCCACCTTCGCCGTCGCAGCTTTGATATCTGGCACGCCGAGCGCAAGATGATGCAGGACCCCCAGCGCTTTCGGCGTTAAGCTCTTCCGCTTGATCATGTATTCCAGCCAATCCGTCCTGTCCGGAACTCGCATGTCAATCCAACTAACCTCGGCGTCCGTCATTCCGCCATACCACATCAGCTGGAACCCAAGGATGTCTTTATAGAAGCGATCCGCAGCCGCTCTGTCGACCACGGTCACGCCCACGTGAATCATGTGATCGGAAACTCGCGTCTCGGGCATAAGCTTCCCGAAATTCCGGCTGTGCAGAGACCCAGGCATATACTGGACAAACTCCACGTTGTGCCCGTCCGGATCTTTCAGCATCATGCTCACATTCCCGTCGAGCCCGGGTTTCAGAGCGGCAGGAACAGCGACGCCGCGGCTTCCCAGATAGTCACGCAACTGCTGGATGTTCGTCGTTTCGAACGCGATATGTGACAGACGATCTTCGTTCGGGTCGTTAAGGTCGGGAAAAATCTCGATGTACTGATGATCGTTGACTTTGAAATAAGTCAGCATCAGACCGCCCGTAGGCTTATCCAGGCTGAAATCGGCAAAGCCCAGCCCCTTGCCATAAAACTGATGGGCGGCTGCCATGTCGTTCGTCTTGAGACCGATATGGGCAACCCCAATGATCGGCGGGCGAGTTTGCCCGCCCAGAATCGCGCCCCCGCATAGGATCAGCGCCGCGATTGCAGAGAGCTTGATTTTTGGCATCATTTCAGTTCCACATTTTATTCCCATCATTCCGGCGTCAAGGCTTCGGCGCGAACGGCCAGACCGAGGTAGTAGTGAAACCTCCATCAACTGCAATCACCTGCCCCGTGATGTAGTCTGCGCCAGGTCCGCAGAGGAACGCAGCGAGAGGCGAAATGTCTTCGGGCGTGCCCATCCGCGGGTTGGCTTGCGATCCCGCTAGCCACTGTTTCATTCCGTCGTCCTGCCACATCTCGCGATTCAGATCGGTAAGAATGAAGCCGGGCGCGATGCAATTAACTTGAATGTTGTAACGTCCCCACTCGGCTGCCAGCGAGCGCGTCAGTCCCGCAATGGCGCTTTTGGTCATCGCATACGCAGTCAGGTAAGGCAGGCCGAGAAGCGACATCAGGCTTCCGATGAACAGGACTTTTCCACCGGTTCGCCGGTTGATCATTTCCCGACCCACTCGTTGCGTCAGCTCGACTAAGCCGTTGAGGTTCGTGTCCATCAGAGATTCAAAGTCTTCTCGGGAGTAATCTTCGAATCTTTTCCTTATGTTTGTTCCCGTAACGTTGACAAGAATATCGAAACCGGAGAAATCGGCGTCGGCATCGAGGCGGTTCACGTCCACTTGGCGGGTGATGGCCCGCAAACCTTCGGCCCGAAGAGCTTCTGCTTCCCGCTCGAGCGCGGGGACATCCCGTGAGGCCAGTGTCGTCTGCGCTCCCGCGTGCGCGATCTGCCGCGCGATAGCAAGCCCAATGCCCCTGCTCGCTCCCACAACCAATGCGGTTTTTTCCTCGAGTATGTGTCCGTTCTGCATGAACTCACTTATTGTAGAAGCGGTACGTGAGACAAATTCGGAAATTTCGCCACTTTCACGGCATGCCCGCAGACCTTCTCACTACCCTTTACGATGAATATCTGCCATTCCGGCTGTACGCCGACCATAAATCCGGCTCCAGTTCCGCAGAGATCGCTGCGGAATATCGGCTCCCGGTGTTCTGGGTAGAGGAGCGCATCGAAGCCGCCCGGCTTTGCATCGAGAAACAGATCCGACTGGAGATCCCGCCCGTTACTCAAACGGCGGAGCGCGTTTCCGCCGTTTAGTTCGCGCGAGTAGGATTAAAATCCGTTCGCACTGTCACCTGCTGAGGCGCCGAATCCGAGCAGGTGCTGACCCGACGTGCTTATTCCGAGAGCTTCTTTACCAGCTCGTATAGAAATGTCTGACCTTCGTAGAAGGACGGAACGGCCATGCGCTCGTCCCGCCCGTGGGCCCGCACATCGTCGCGATCCATAAAGAATCCCTGAACACCGTAGGTCGGAATGCCTGCTTCGCGGAGATACCGGCCGTCAGACGCGCCCGTGGCCATACTCGGGAGAGTAATGACGCCCGGCCACATGGTATCCGTGATCTGGCTGAACGCTTTCATGACGTCGGGGCGCATCGGGGAAGGTGGGGCCTTGCCTTCATCGACTTTGATTGTGACTACAACCTGGTCGTCCGCTACGACCTTCTTGAGCGTCGCGAGCACGTAATCAACATTGTCGTCGGGGAAAATACGGCAGTTGACGTTAGCAGCAGCGAGTTGTGGGAGGGCGTTCGGCGCGTGGCCACCTTCGAGTTGCGTAGCGACACAGGTGGTGCGCAGCATGGAGTTCATCCCGGGGTTTTGCGCGGCGATGCGCGCCATTGCTTGCTGGTTGCCCGCGGCTACTTGCGCGAGATCGGCTGCGAATGGGCCGTGTTCAATCTTCGCCATTTGGCTGAAGTAAGCGCGTGTGACATTGTTTAGCTGCATGGGGAACGAGAAATTAGAGAGCCGGTACAGCGCGCCTGCCAGATGATAGATAGCGTTGTCGGGCACGGGACGGGAACTGTGGCCGCCTTTGTTCCGAACTTCTAAGCGAAAATCGGCATAAGTCTTTTCAGCGAGTCCGATGTCATTCGCGATGCGCTTGCCGTTCACCATCTCGCCGCGGCCTCCTTCGTTCAGGGCGAAATCGGCGTCAATCAGGCTGCGTTTGTTTTTGAGGAGCCAGTCGACTCCGTTGTACGGGCCACCACCTTCTTCGTCAGCGGTGAGCGCGACGATCAGATCCCGGTCGGGACGGAAGCCTTCACGCTTGTAACGCAGCAGATTCGCCACCCAGATCGCGGCTTGGGCTTTGTCGTCGGAAGTGCCGCGGCCATAGAAGTACCCATCCTTTTCGAGAAAGGTGAAAGGATCGACGGTCCAGTCTTCACGCTTGGCTTCAACCACATCGGTGTGGGCGAGTAGAAGAATGGGCTTCTGCGCGCCCCTTCCGTGGTAACGGACGACTACGTTGTACTTTGTCGCGATGGCACCTCCGACGAAGATGTCGGAATCAGGAAATCCAGCGGCTTTCAGGCGCGCGGCAACCGCCTCGGCGATCGGTGTTGTAGACCCGGTCGAGAAGCCCGATTTGCTTTCGATCATTTCTTTGTAGATCTCGCGTGCGAGTTGCTGATCCTCTTCGGGCGGAAGGAGCGAGGCAGCGGTCAGTGAAAGCGATCCCAATAGAAGAAAGGAAGAAAGCTTCAGCATCCCGATAGTTTGACATGACGGCTACGCGGTCAGGGTTGTTTCGGCATGGCGGGAGAACGTTCGATCGTGTCGTGCGGGTCGGTCGAGACTTCCTGCCCATCGCGCCAGAAACCAGTCGCGAGCAGGATTGTATGTGCCGTCACGCACGAGGCCACGATTGTCGTTGCGACCGTCTAGAAGTAAAGATACGGATCAGTTTTCGTTCGCTGTTACGAACGATATCGGGGTAAGCGTTGCCTCCGCGAATGTCGGTGAAGCTGCCTACGTTGCTGACAACTTTGCGGAACTGATCCGGCCGCTGCCAGGCGACGGTGAAAGCGGCGATCGCGCCAGAGCTGGCGACGCCAATACCGCGGCGTTCCGGATCTTTCGAGATGTTGTAATCCTTCGCGAGCACGGGCAGGACTTCGTCGACGATCACGCGAGCGTAGCGATCATCGGCGGCAAACAATAGAACACGAAGACTCATCGCTTATCATTTATGCAAATGTCCATCTTGCCTATTTTGCTTTTGTTGATGGGACAACAGACCGCGCCCCCGACGTCTCAGGCGCCGGCTGCGGAGACGAGACAAGCTCCTGCGCAGACCCAGAATGTGACGTCCCGGGAAGCTCCTGCGACTCCGCCGCCTGCCCCGCAGCAGCGTCAGGTCCGCGGGCCGGGCATCCCGGGACCGGGTCCAGCAGTGGGCGGCCAGGTGAGCGAGACTCCCGTCATCACGCATCACAGCATTGTGGTGAACGGCAGGACCATCAATTACACGGCGAAAGTCGGGCAAATGCCGTTGAAGAATCCTGCCGGCGACACGGAAGCACACATCTTCTATATGGCATATACCGTGGACGGGCAGAACAATGGGGCAAGACGACCACTTACGTTTTGCTTTAATGGCGGACCGGGCTCCGCATCAATGTGGGTGCATATGGGAGGCATGGGGCCTCGGAGTCCGAAGCTTATGCCGAACGGCTCAATGCCTCCACCGCCGTACCAATTGATCGACAACAAAGACACCTGGCTCGACACGACAGACCTGGTGTTTGTCGATCCGGTTGGCACCGGATATAGCCGTGCGAAAAACTTAGAGATAGCGAAGCGGATGAATGGCGTGCAGGGCGATATTCAATCCGTCGGAGAGTTCATGCGGCTGTATGTGGCCGAGAATAATCGCGAGCTTTCGCCTTTGTTTATCGCGGGCGAAAGTTACGGCACGTTTCGCGCTGCCGGCCTGGCTGGATACCTGATTGATCGCGGGCTGGCTTTCAACGGTATCGTGCTGATCGGCACAACTTTGAATCTGGAAACGATCTGGAGCCGCAGCGATGACCTGGTGTACGAACTCGAATTGCCGACTTACGCGGCGGATGCCTGGTACCACAAAAAGATTGCGAGCGATCTCCAGAAGAAGGATCTGAAATCCGTCTTGAAAGAAGCCGAAGACTTCGCGCTGGGCGAATATGCGCTCGCGTTGAACAAGGGCGACAAGCTCTCCGGGCCCGAACGCAAGGCGATTGTCGACAAACTCGTGCGGTATACGGGGCTGGACGCGACTTATATCGAGCAGAGCAATCTGCGATTTGACGTCCAACACTTCACGCGGCAATTACTGCGCGACCGGAATCAGACCATTGGGCGGTATGATGGGCGCCTCACGGGAGATTCGTCGCTGAACACGGGCGAGACAAGCGAGTACGATCCATCCAGCACGGAGATTACTCCTCCGTTTACCGCAGCATTCACCAGTTACATTCGGAATGAGCTGAATTACAAGACCGACATGTATTACTACCCGAGCGGTGGGATCCAGCCCTGGGATTACGGTGTTCAAAACGGGTTTGGAGATACAACCAGCCTGCTGCGGAATGCGTTCACCAAGAATCCCTACATGAAAGTGATGATCGCCGCCGGGTATTTCGATTTGGCGACGCCCTTCTGGGCGGTCGATTATACGTTCAATCACATGGGACTGCATCCGGACATGCACAAGCGGATCTCGTGGGATTTCTATCCGGCAGGACACATGTTATATATCGACAGCGAGTCACATGCGAAATTGCACCGGGATGTAGCGGCATTTCTATCGAGTGCGCTTCCGGAGGGTGAGGCTCCCTAAGGAGATTCGGGCGAGTTCATCGCCTGAATGGATGCCACTTCGTAATGTTGCGCTTTCGCATCGTAGCGTGACAGGTACTTGCGGCGTTCTTCCGGGATGACCGCAGCTTCGTAATCCGGGCCGGCGACTGCGCGTACCGCATCGAGCGACTCCCAGAACATCACTGTGATGAATTCTATTTCGTCACCCGATGTTCGGCGGAGAAGATAACTGCCACGGAAACCGTTGGCTGCACTGATGCCGGGGAGAAGCTCCGGTCTCAGCATGGATTCGTAGCTGTCGGCGTGCTCAGGTTTGGTGTATCCGTGCCAGATTCTTGCGATCAAGTCACACTCCGGTCAAACGTTAGCAGGGTAAGGCATCTACTCAGTTGAGGAGCAAAGCGTGCTTGGCAATACCAACGGCCGCACGGTCCAAGGTAACCAATTGCATGCCGCCTGCCTCAGCAAACGCTGAAAGATAGGCGTCAGTCCAGACCTTAGGTGCTGGATGATCATGAAGCGTGAAACGTCGCCACTCCGGTTCTAAGCCGACAGGCTCAACCGTGAAGGCTACACGCTCGTCCTGGAGGATGGCGTCATACGTCTGCCACGCATCTCGAGATGACAACACGTCGTCGCCCATTACGGATTTGTTTGTCAGTAGGCGCAGCAATCCCATTTGAGTCGCTCGACAGAACAAAAGGGATCCGCCCTCAATGGAGTTGAGCCACGCAGTGCACTTTCGGGAATGGACGTGACGGTCTGACGCTAATGCGAGCCAGACATTGATATCAGGCAAGAAGATCGTCGATCTCCGCATTGTTTAGTGTTAGCGTTCCAGGCTTACGAGAATGCAGAATTGGAAACTTCGCATGACGTGGAGTCTTCGTTTCGGGCTTTCGAATTTCCACCTCGACTGCACTCCTGATCAGACTTTTCATCGAAATCCCCCGATGTGCCGCCAGAGCCTTCAATTCACGGAATACAGAATCCGGGAGTTCGACAGTGGTGCGCATAAAAGCATATTAGCATAAATGCTGCGGGAATAAATTCCGGGAATCCAGCTACTTCGCTCGATTAAGGACGATTCAGCCACCTTTCGTATTCGCGGGTATGACGGGAAGCAAGCGGCACTTCGCGTCCGGCAATGAACATGCCTTTGATGTTCGTCTTGGCTTCCAGCGGGTCGCCGTCGGTGAGAATCAGGTCGCCGAGTTTTCCTTTTTCAATTGAGCCGAGCGAATCTCCTGCGCCGAGAATCTGGGCACTGTTGATGGTGAGCGCCCGTAGCGCTTCATTGCGCGGCAGCCCGAAAGCGACAGCCTGCGCCGCTTCAAACGGCACGTTTCGGGCGAACTCGGTGTCGAAGGTGCCGAAGCAGATTTTCACTCCCGCCTTATAGAATTCGTTCGGGAGAGTATAAGGAGCATCGTAAGGATCGTCATCTCGCAACGGAAGCTGAAAGGTCTTGCCGAGAACGACGGGGATGTCGCGGGATTTGAGCAGCGGCCCGGTGCCGCCGATCTCACGCGGGTCGGCAATGATGATCTTGACCTTTTCCTTGTCCGCAAACGCAACCTCGTCCTTGATCATGCGCTCGCTTTCGGCGCGCACGAAAAGCGGCTGCTTGCCATCGATTACGGGCAGCATTGCTTCGAGACGAACATCTTTGCGTAGCTCCGCGTCACCGGCCTGCTTGGCACGTTCGTAACGGCGGGCTTGTTCGAAGAAATCGCTCATTTCCGCAAGGTGCTCATGATATTGCCGTTCGAGCTCCGTGAAAGAACGCTGAGGCGTGCCGAGAAAGGCTGCGAACTGGCGCGAAACGGGCTGGATCTGCGGGAAGAGCATATCCATGACAGCACTTGGCTTGACTGCCATTTCCTCCCAGGTCCAGCCTTCCAGGTGCATGAGCGCACCCTGCCCAGTGATGATCGCCCCCGCCCCGCCTGCCCGTCCACCGCGGCCGCCGCTCCCAGGAAGACTGATCACAGTTGTGATGCCGGACGCCCGAGTGACCTCTACGTGTTCACTCGAAGGATTGAACGCTACCTCGGCGCGCAGTTCGGGATTGAACATGCCGATCTCATCGAGATCGACGGAATCGCGCAGAGAACTGATCTCGGACAGTCCGACATTCGTTGCCGCATTGATGAGGCCCGGGTAGAGATGCATACCGTGGCCATCAATCACGCGTGCACCATTACGGGCCGACACGCGTGGGCCGACTTCAGCGATTTTGCCGTCGATGACCAGAACCGAGCCGTTGCGAATGTCATCGCCGCTGACTGGATGGACGATCACGTTGCGGATCAAAACGGAGCCGCTCTCGTTTGCGGGTGCGGCGGCTGCAAAAACCGGAATGAGCGTGAGCAGACAAATCGATAGAACTTTCATCTAGCGCGATCCTTCCGTCAAAGGAGCAGTACCGGAAGCAGGACGTCCACCGCGAGATGCGGGAGCAGCTTCGGCGTTCAGTTTGTCCATGAGCGCTTTCTTTTGTTGTTCAAACTTTGGCCTCGTTTCGAGGTCACGATCCCGGTCAAAATACTCATGACCGTCGATCCACACCTTCAGAGGCTTCGAGTATCCCGACAGCGGATGCTGATCGAACAGTACGAGGTCCGCGGACTTCCCTACCTCGATGGACCCGACCTTATCGTCTATACCGAGTTGCTTGGCGGGATTGATGGTCACCATGGCGAGTGCTTCCGTTTCACTAAGCCCGCCATAGCGCATGGTTTTTGCGGCTTCGAGATTCAGATGCCGCTGCAGCTCGTCTGAATCGGAGTTAAGAGAAACAACAACCCCTTTTTTCGCCATGATGGCGGCATTGTAAGGAGTCGCGTCATACGCTTCGATCTTGTAGGCCCACCAATCACTGAACGTGGAAGCGCCGGCGCCGTGAGAGGCAATCTCCTTCGCCACTTTGTAGCCTTCCAGCACGTGCTGGAAGGTACGAATCTTGAATCCCATCTCGTCGGCTACGCGAATCAGCATCAGGATTTCGTCAGAGCGATAGCAGTGGGCGTGCACGTAGCGGTTTCCTTCGAGCACTTCGACGAGGGATTCAAGGCGGAGATCCTTTCGCGGAGGAACCGGGTGCATGCCCTTGGCGACCTGCTCCCGATATTCCTTCCACTCGGCCTGGTAATTCTTTGCTTCGGTGAAGCTCTCGCGGATGACTTCCTCAACGCCCATACGAGTTCCGGGATAGCGGCGCTCCTGCAAAAGCCCGGGATTGAAAAAATTCTGTGAAGGCTCTCCCTGGCGTTTGGGATTTTCACCCAGTGCGAACTTGATGCCCGGCTTGGCGCCCTGGAAGAGCATCTCCTGGGCTGACTTGCCCCACCGGAGTTTGATCACCACCGTCTGCCCGCCGATCGCATTGGCGCTGCCGTGCAGAACATTCGATATCGTGAGCCCCCCAGCGAGCGCGCGATAGATGTTGACGTCGGTAGGATCGATCACGTCCTTGATGTTGACCATCGAGGAGTCCGAGAGCGTGCCCTCATTGACGCCACCTTCGATAGCAGTGTGGGAGTGGCAGTCGATAATGCCGGGCATCACGTATTTGCCCGTTGCATCGACGATCGTAGCGTCCGCCGGAGCACTGACGTCTTTACCAACAGCGGCGATCTTGCCATTCTCAACGAGCACACTTCCGTTCTGGACGGTTCCCTTGGTAATGGTCAGAACCGTCGCATTGCGAATGAGCAGCGTCTGGGCAGATACAAGCGGTAAAGCCCAGACCGCGATCGAGAGGGCAGAAACTGCTTTATTCATCATTGAAGACCTCCGTCGGAGATAACGGTCTCGGTTGGATTTGGCCTCTGGCCGCGCTGCCCGTTCGCGGGCCCCTGCTGTGCTTCCCGGGATGGGCGAAACTGCTGGCCATCGATGAACAGATATTCGATAGTTGTCTTTTCGTCGAACGCATCGCCCTTTGTCACAACAAGGTTCGCAATTTTGCCTTTGTCGATACTGCCGAGCCGGTCAGAAACGCCGTAGATTTCAGCGGCGCTGAGAGTCAGGGCGCGGATCGCTTCCGGCCGGGAGAGACCCGCATCGATCGCTTTCTTGACGGCTTTCTTCAAATCTGGTGCGGTGTCGACACCGTCAGAGAAGAACGCGAATTTAACGCCGGCTTTCGCCAGCATTCCGGGCGCTGCGGGCGCTTTTTCGCGCAACTCGAGATCGCGCATGTTGGGTATGTCCGCCGGATCGGCATCACGTGGCTTTTCTGGCCATTTCAGACTGATCAGAACAGGCACACCGGCTTTTTTCAGCTCATCGATGCGTAGAAACGCTTCGTGCATCCCGTACAGGACAAACGGTGTTTTGAGTTCGGGAGCAAAATTCAGCATTCGGTCGATCTGTTGCGCCTGGTCGGCGGGCAGAAGAATGCGAGGCGATTCGGCCAGGCCTTCGAGCGTGTGATCGTATTCAGGACGGTGCACGCCGCTCGGATTGGCCGCATAAATCTGCTTGGCCTGCTTGTATTGATCGAGATCGAGATAGAGCTGACGTACGTAGGAGATGTTTCCCATGAGCGACGAAGGGAACGACCGCCCCATGCCTCCACTCCCGATACGGAAGACGACCTGTTGGCCGATCGGCTGGGCGACAACCATATCGCGTCCACCGTCACCGGCAAAGTCGACCATCGCACCGAGGCCTTCAAAGATCCCACGATTCGGAAACGTCGCGGCGCTGCTAAAACCGGCCGCGCGCGCCGCTTGGAGCCGGGTATCGGTCGGACTGACCAGATCGGCTGCGCGCTCGAAGGAGTACGTTTGCGGACGCGATTCTGGGCCGCGCGCTAGCGCCTGCGCAGCGGAGACCTGCTCCGTTTCGGGAATCGGCGGTGATGCGGGCTGAGCAGGTTGCGGAGCGGTGTTGGGAGAGGCGCCTGTGCGGGCGCCCGTATTGGCAGACGCTGGCTGAGGTATGCCCCAGGTGCTCAATCCGTCGATAAAGCCCGGATAAACAGTGAGACCAGCCCCATCGATGACCCAAGCATCAGCAGGAATAGCGATATCAGGTCCGACATCACGGATCAGTCCGTCTTTCACAAGCACGGTGGCTTTTGGTAGATCGCTGCCGCTCACTGTCACGACGTGAGCGTCCTTGATGGCGATGCTGGATGGCGGGTCGGCGCATAAGTGCGTTGCAAAAGCGAACGCGGCGATGACAAACCCGGCATAGATTGGCTTCATGTGGAATGAATCTCCGGTCACAGCTTTGAAGGAAATTTCTAATTGTGCCACATCAAGACGACCGACCCAATAGAAACAGTTACTTCCAAACCGTCATTCTTTTTGAGTTGGGGCGACAGGGTGCAATCCGGCGACGCGGCGCGGTAGAGTTCCGGCATGAACTCTAAAGATCGCCTAAGCGGTTCGATTACGAAACCTTTGCTAAAGGATCTTATCGAGCGTGACCAGGCAAACGCAAGAGTGATGCTGACGAGTCCGGTGGTGGAAAACCAGCCGCTCGCTCCGCCGGATCTTTACCAGGATGCCGGTGGCGGATACAACCTCGATTTTACGTATCCGCAGGAGTAACATGCGGGGCAAGTTTCGCTTGCCCCTTATCCGCTACACTGATTTTTCGGCAGTGGGCAAACAGACAACCTATCGCGATGCCGGCGTGAATATCAACGAGGCCGAACGTGCCGTTTCGCTTATCAAGCGGCACGCGGCCAAGACATTCACCTCCCGCGTCCTAACCTCTATCGGCAGTTTCGGGGCAGGCTTTTCACTCAAGGGGTGGCGAGACCCTGTGCTGGTGAGTTCAGCCGATGGCGTTGGGACGAAACTCAAGATCGCATTTGCAACGGGACGGCACGACACGGTCGGCGAGGACCTCGTGAACCATTGCGTCAATGACATCGCCGTACAAGGCGCCAGGCCGCTGTTTTTCCTGGATTACTTTGCGGTGGGCAAGCTGGATGCGACCGTCTGCGCGGACGTAGTCAAGGGCATTGCGCGAGGCTGCAGAGCAAACGGTTGCGCTCTGATCGGCGGCGAGACGGCGGAAATGCCGGGCATGTATGCGCCGGGTGAATATGACCTCGCGGGATTCATAGTAGGCGCGGTAGAGCGCAAACGGATGCTCACGGGCGCGAAGATCAAACCGGGCGATCTGCTGATCGGGCTGCCTTCGCAGGGCTTGCACACGAACGGATATTCACTCGCGCGCAAGCTGTTGCTGGATAAGGGCGGGAAGAAGCTGAGTCCGAAGCTGGCCGATGAACTTCTCCGCATTCACCGTTCGTACTTGAAACCGCTACTGGCACTGCAGGAGGCGAAGCTGCTGAAGGGCGCGGCGCACATCACAGGAGGCGGACTCACGGACAACATTCCGCGTGTTCTTCCCGACAATTGCGGAGTGGAGATTCTGCCCTCGTCCTGGCCGCAGCAGCCCATCTTCGAGTTGCTAAGAAAGGCCGGGGATGTTCCGGAAGATGATTTTCGCAGGACATTCAACCTGGGCATCGGAATGGTTTTGGTGGTTTCGGCCAAGAAGATCGGTTTTGTGACGCAGACGCTACGCCGGATTCGCGAGCCGTTCTTCGAAATTGGCAATGTCGTGCGCTGGGAAGCGGATTCGCAGCAGCCCAGGGTCAATTATTTGTGAGCGGGGGCGGAAAGTCGCGGCTCGGTATTCTTCTTTCCGGCCGGGGTTCGAATTTCGAAGCAATTGGGCGGAGAGTTTTGTCCGGTGAACTCGACTGCGAGATTGGAGTTGTATTTTCGAATAAGCCGGGTGCGCCGGGCTTGGCGCGAGCGCGGGACCTCGGGTTTCCGGTGGCAATGCGGGAATCGGCAGGCGCCGAAAGAACTGCTTTCGATGCGGAAGTCGTGCGAGTGCTACGACAGCATCGTGTGGACTGGGTGTGCCTGGCAGGCTACATGCGGTTGCTGAGTGGGACGTTCGTGTCGGAATTCCCAGGCCACATCCTGAATATTCATCCGTCGCTGCTGCCCGCATTTCCCGGGCTCGACGCGCAATATCAGGCCCTGGCGCATGGCGTAAAAGTAACGGGTTGCACGGTCCATTTCGTTGATGAGAATCTCGACAGCGGACCGATTCTCCTGCAGGCCGCGGTGCCCGTGCTGGACGACGACACGGTAGAGACGCTCTCTTCGCGTATCCTTATCGAGGAACACAGACTTTATTCCGAAGCTATCCGTTGGGTCCTTCGCGGAAATTATCGCCTCGAGGGCCGGCGTGTCATTGAGACCTAAATGTTAAATCGCCTTCTGCTGATTGCCGGAGCCGTGATCGTCGCGGTCTTCGGCCTCATTGTCTTCTCGAGCAAACACGTCGAGTTGAAAGCTGCACGCCCTGTTACGGCGATTGCGAATGCTACGACGGTGGTGGTCGAGGCCGACGGGCGCCATGGTGTGAAATCCTTCTCGGCTGCCGTGGAACAAGATGGCAACCGGCAGACCGTGTACGAGGACAACACGAAATCGCGCCAGGCCTCCCGGATTTACACGTTCGTGGCCGGCAAGAAGCAGGCTTCGTTTTTGAAAGAAGGACCGGCCAAGTTGATTCTCCACGCGAAATCGAATGACCTTTGGGGCAGTTCGACGACGCTGACCCAAGACATTCAGGTGGTGCTGCGCCCGCCGTCCATCACGGCGGACGGAAGTCAGCACTACATAAACCAGGGCGGTGCGGAGTTGGTGACACTGGACCTGGGCGGCAACTGGTCAGATGCAGGCGTGCGGGTTGCCAGGTACTCCGCTGGAACGTTCCCAATGCCGGGAGAGCCGGCGAACAGCAATCGCCGATTCTCGCTATTTCCTTACCCGTGGGATGTGAATCCGGACACGGTGCCCGTGGCGTTTGCCCGGAATATCGCGGGAACGGAAGTCACAGCCACGTTCTGGACGAAAGTTTTCCCGAAGAGATACAAAGAGACCACCATTGTCCTGACGGACAAGAATATGGCAAAAGTGGTGGGCGAGCTTGACCCGGACGGGACGGGTACCCTCGTCGATCGTTTTGTAAAGCTCAATCGGGAGATGCGGCGCGCAAACAGTCAAACGATCTATGACCTGCACACGAAAACGGAGAGTCGGATCCTATGGTCGGGACCATTCATTCCGGTAAAGGGAACCCGTGAATCATTCTTCGCCGATAAGCGCAGCTACGTCTACAACGGTAGAAAAGTAGACGAGCAGGTACACCTTGGATATGACCTGGCGCAGACGGCAAACACGCCGGTAAAGGCGGCCAATTCAGGAAAAGTGATTTATGCCGACCGCTTGGGGCTCTACGGCAATTGTGTCATCATCGACCACGGCTACTCACTGCAGAGTCTCTACGGCCAC